>NZ_BDLQ01000007.1:0-55085 GCF_002049255.1 Carboxydocella sp. ULO1
ATGGTTATGCCTGGTGACAACGTTAAGATCGAAGTAGAACTGATCACCCCCATCGCTATTGAAGAAGGTCTGCGCTTCGCTATCCGCGAAGGTGGCCGGACTGTAGGCGCTGGCGTGGTATCAGCTATCAACGAATAATCTTAAAGCTATACTTTTGGGGACAGGTACTGCAGGCAAAAAAGTCTGCAGTATCTGTTTCTCTATAGAAATTTTCGCAAACCCCTTGTATTTCTGGGGTAAAATCAATATAATATATAATTGTTGGCAAATCGACAGGCGATGAGGTGAAAGGTTGCCTTGTCGGGCCACCTACCCGTCAAGGGGAATTTTCACTGAGAATGTCCGCAACGATCGGGCGAAAAAAGGAGGGGTAAATCAATGAGCAAACAGAAAATCAGAATCCGTTTGAAGGCCTATGACCACAAGATTTTGGACCAGTCTGCGGCTAAAATCGTGGAAACAGCCAAACGGACAGGGGCCAAGGTAGCTGGGCCGATTCCGTTGCCTACGGAAAAAGCCATCTACACCATCTTGCGGTCTCCGCATGTCAACAAGGACAGTCGGGAGCAATTTGAAATGCGGACCCACAAGCGGCTGATTGATATCGTAGAACCCGGTCCCAAAACAGTCGATGCTTTGATGCGACTGGATCTGCCTGCGGGCGTTGATATTGAAATTAAACTGTAAACACATTACGGCACGCCTGGGGGCGTGTTCAGAGAAATGCATAGGAGGTGGCAAAAATGGCGAAAGGTATCTTGGGTAGAAAAGTGGGGATGACTCAGCTTTTCACTGAAGATGGCAAATTGATCCCCGTAACTGTGATTGAGGCTGGCCCGTGCGTCGTAGTACAAAAGAAAACCGTAGAAACCGATGGTTACAATGCCATCCAGGTTGCTTTTGGTGATGTGAAGGAGACCCGGGTGAACAAGCCTCTGAAAGGGCATTTTGCCAAGGCGGGGGTTCAGCCCAAGCGCTACGTTCGCGAATTCCGCGTAGATAATGTCGATGAATATCAGGTAGGTCAGGAAATTTTCGCTGATATTTTTGCTGAAGGAGAAGCAGTGGATGTAACCGGTATTTCCAAGGGTAAAGGTTTTGCCGGTGCCATCAAACGGCACGGTTTTGCCCGCGGCCCAATGGCTCACGGTTCTAAGTACCACCGTCGCGTCGGTTCTCTGGGTGCTAAAGGCCCGGCTCGGGTATTTAAAGGCCGTCCTCTGCCGGGGCGTATGGGTGGAGAAAGGGTTACCGTACAAAACCTGCAAGTGGTAAAAGTTGACCGGGAACGCAACCTGCTGGTTATTAAAGGCAGTGTACCCGGCAACAAAAACAGCCTGCTGATCATCAAACCTAGCGTCAAAGCTTAAAGATAAACGGCAGGAAAGGAGGAAAAAGTGATGCCTAAAGTGGCACTGTACAATATCAACGGTGAACAGGTGGGCGAAATTGAGCTGAAAGATGAGATCTTCGGCATTGAGCCCAACAAGCATGTGCTGCATCAAGCAGTGGTGGCTCAGCTGGCCGCTGAACGGGCTGGCACCCATTCCACTAAGACCAGGGCTGAGGTCGCTGGCGGTGGCAAGAAGCCCTGGCGGCAAAAAGGTACCGGTCGGGCTCGTCACGGGAGCATTCGTTCTCCTATCTGGCGTGGGGGCGGTATCGTGTTTGGTCCCAAGCCGCGCAAGTATGGCTTTAAGTTGCCCAAGAAGGTAAGAAGACTGGCACTGAAGTCTGCGCTTTCCGCCAAGGTTCTGGCTAATGAGATTTTTGTACTGGACAATCTGAGCTTTGAGGCTCCTAAGACCAAGGAAATGGTGAAAGTCCTGAACAACCTGAAAGCCCAAAATGCTCTGGTGGTAACTGCTCAGCTGGATGAGAACGTCTTCAAATCTGCTCGCAACATTCCTGGGGTAAAACCGGTAACTGCCTCTGGCATTAATGTATATGACCTGCTCAAACACGGCAGTCTGGTTATCACCAAAGATGCAGTGGCTCGGGTCGAGGAGGTGCTAGCCTAATGCGGAGCTATCAAGATGTGCTGATTCGCCCCGTAGTATCGGAAAAGTCCATGGCTTTGCTGGCCGAAAATAAATATACTTTTCTGGTCAATCCTGCAGCTAACAAAATCGAAATCAAGCATGCTGTGGAAAAAGCCTTTGGTGTAAAAGTTGTAGATGTTTGGACCATGAACATCAAGGGTAAAACCAAGCGGGTAGGCCGTACTGTTGGCAAGACCCCTGACAAGAAAAAGGCGATAGTTAAACTGGCTGAAGGCCACAAGATCGAATTGTTCGAAGGTGTGTAAGACGCAAGGAAAGGGAGGGAACCATAATGGCGATCAAGTCCTTTAAACCCACCTCTCCGGGCCGCCGCTTTGTAACTGTCTCCACTTTTGAGGAGATTACTACTGATAAGCCGGAAAAATCCCTGCTGGAGCCTCTCAAGAAAAAGGCTGGCCGCAACAATCAGGGTCGGTTGACTGTGCGCCATCAAGGTGGCGGACATAAGCGGATGTACCGGATCATTGATTTCAAACGCAACAAAGATGGCATTCCTGGCCGCGTTGCTACTATCGAGTACGATCCGAACCGGAGTGCTCGCATTGCCCTGATCAACTATGCTGACGGGGAAAAACGCTATATCATCGCCCCTGTTGGTCTGAAAGTTGGCGATGTCATTTACTCCGGGCCGGAAGCGGATATTAAAGTGGGCAATGCTCTGCCGTTGCGCAATATTCCGGTAGGTACCACTGTCCACAATATCGAGCTCAAGCCGGGCCGTGGTGGCCAGCTGGCACGTTCTGCTGGTTCCTATGCTCAGCTGATGGCCAAGGAAGGCAAGTATGCCTTGCTGCGCATGCCTTCCGGTGAATTGCGGAAAGTACTGGCCGAGTGCCGGGCTACCATCGGTCAGGTAGGCAACCTGGATCATGAAAACATTACTATCGGTAAAGCTGGTCGGGCTCGCTGGCTGGGTATCAGACCTACCGTCCGCGGTGTGGTAATGAACCCTGTCGATCACCCGCATGGTGGTGGTGAAGGTCGTTCACCTATCGGGCGTAACCCGGTTACACCCTGGGGTAAACCGGCTCTGGGTGCTAAAACCCGGAAGAAGAACCATCCTACTGATAAGTTTATTGTGCGCCGTCGCAATAAATAACCTGCGAAAGACAGCGTGAAGGGAGGCAGATGCGAAGATGGGCAGAAGCCTGAAAAAAGGACCGTTTTGTGATGAGCACCTGCTGAAAAAAGTGCGGGCTTTAAATGAAAAAGGGGAAAAGCGGGTCATTAAGACCTGGTCCCGTCGTTCCACCATTTTCCCGGAAATGGTTGGGCATACTATTGCTGTGCATGATGGCAGAAAGCACGTGCCTGTGTATATTACTGAAGAAATGGTCGGACACAAGCTGGGTGAGTTTGCTCCTACCCGGACCTTCAAAGGGCACGCCGGGGAAAAGACAACTTCCAGGAAATAACGGACGAGAGGGGGTAATTCCATGGAAGCCAAAGCCGTGGCGAAGTATGTACGCATTTCGCCCCGTAAAGTTCGGCAGGTTATTAATGTTGTGCGGGGCAAGGATGTGCAAGAAGCTTTTGCTATCTTGCGATTCATGCCCAAAGCTGCTGCACGGGAAGTGCTAAAGGTATTGAAATCTGCTGTGGCTAATGCTGAACACAACTATGAAATGGACACTCAATCCCTTTATATAAGCAAAATCTTCGTTGACCAGGGACCAACCTTGAAACGGTATAATCCGCGGGCTATGGGTCGGGCCGATCTGATTCGGAAGCGTACTAGCCATATAACCGTGGTGGTCAGCGAGAAGAAGGAGGGATAACGGTGGGTCAGAAGGTACATCCCAAAGGACTGCGGATCGGGATCATTAAAGACTGGGATGCCAAGTGGTTTGCAACCCGGGATTTCGATAAACTGCTGGTGGAAGATGTTAAACTGCGTCGTTATGTAAAGAATCGGCTCTATGGTGCTGGTGTCTCCAAGGTCGAAATTGAGCGCAGTGCCAACAGGGTCAAGGTTACCATTCACACAGCCAAGCCGGGAATTGTTATCGGTCGTGGCGGTGCTGAAATTGAAAACCTGCGCAAGGACCTGGAAAAAATGACTGGTAAGCGGGTCAATGTAAATGTGCAGGAAATCAAAGTGCCGGAGCTGGATGCACAACTGGTTGCAGAAAATGTTGCCGCTCAGCTGGAAAAGCGGGTTGCTTTCCGTCGGGCAATGAAACAAGCTGTAAGCCGGGCGCTGCGTCTGGGTGCTGGCGGTATTAAAATCGCTTGCTCTGGTCGTCTGGCAGGTGCTGAAATTGCCCGGACTGAATGGTATAACGAAGGGAAAGTTCCCTTGCATACTCTCCGGGCTGACATCGATTATGGCTTTGCAGAAGCCAACACCACTTATGGCAAAATCGGTGTCAAAGTTTGGATTTACAAAGGCGAAGTTCTGCCTGAAGCCAAGCCGGCAGTAGCTGTTGCTGAGGCTGCTGAAGGAGGGGAGCAGTAATGCTGGTACCAAAAAGAGTAAAATGGAGAAGAGTACACCGGGGCCGGATGAAAGGCCGTGCTAAAGGCGGTACCGAGCTGGCATATGGTCAGTATGGGTTACAGGCTTTAGAGCCCGCCTGGATCACCAGCCGGCAAATTGAAGCGGCCCGGGTTGCTATGACTCGTTATATCCGCCGGGGCGGTAAAGTATGGATCAAAGTTTTCCCTGACAAGCCCATAACCGCCAAGCCTGCTGAAACTCGGATGGGTAGCGGTAAGGGTTCACCGGAGTACTGGGTAGCAGTCGTAAAACCCGGTCGCATCCTGTTTGAGCTCTCTGGCGTTCCTGAGGAAACTGCCCGGGAGGCCATGCGTTTGGCTGCCCACAAGCTTCCCATCAAAACCAAGTTCATAAAACGCGAAGAAATGGGTGGTGAAGCAAATGAAAGCTAACGAAATCCGTAACCTGAGCAATGAAGAGTTGACCCAGAAACTGGGCGACCTGAAAGATGAACTCTTTAAGCTGCGCTTTCAATTGGCCACAGGCCAGCTGGACAATCCCATGCGTATCCGGGAAGTCCGCAAAACCATCGCCCGTGTTAAGACCATTCTTCGCGAGCGGGAACTGAAAGCTACCCAGGCTTAAGGAAAGGAGGTTTCGCCTGTGGAAAGAAACAGCAGAAAGGTTCGGATCGGGACTGTTGTCAGTGACAAAATGGATAAAACCGTAGTAGTAGCTGTTGAATCCATGTTCCGTCATCCGTTGTACGGTAAGACTGTTAAGCAGACCAAGAAATTCAAGGCCCATGATGAAGAAAACGCCTGCCGCATTGGCGACAGAGTCAAAATAATGGAAACCCGGCCGCTGAGCAAGGATAAGCGCTGGCGGGTTGTCGAGATCCTGGAGCGGAAGGAACAACTGTAGGAAAGGAGGTCACCAGATATGATTCAGGTGCAGACAATCCTGAATGTGGCTGACAATACTGGGGCCAAGAAACTGATGTGCATCCGGGTAATGGGTGGTTCCAACCGCCGTTATGCCTCGGTTGGTGATATCATCATCTGTTCTGTTAAAGAAGCAACACCTGGCGGCGTGGTCAAGAAAGGTGATGTGGTCAAGGCCGTTGTGGTGCGGACCAATAAAGAAGTACGTCGTCCTGATGGTTCCTACATTAAGTTTGATGACAATGCCGCTGTAATCATCAAGGAAGACAAAAGCCCCCGGGGAACCCGGATTTTTGGACCTGTAGCTCGGGAGTTGCGGGATCGGGACTTTATGAAAATCATCTCCCTGGCTCCGGAAGTTCTCTAAGGAGGTGGCAGAATGTCCAGGGTACATGTAAAAAAAGGCGACACTGTAGTAGTTATTACCGGGAAGGATGCCGGTAAAAAAGGGAAAGTGCTGCAGGTAATCACCGACAAAAACCGCGTTGTTGTTGAAGGTGTGAATATTGTAAAACGCCACACCAAGCCCAATCAAGCAAATCCCCAGGGTGGGATTATCAGCAAGGAAGCTCCCATCCATGCTTCCAATGTCATGCTCTGGTGTGACAAATGTGGTAAAGGCGTTCGTTATGGCAAACTGATTAAAGACGGAGTAAAAGTTCGGGTTTGCAAAAAGTGTGGCACTAACCTCGAATAGAACTTGACCGGGAAAGGAGGTAGTAACCTTGGCACGACTCAGAGAGAAATACCAAGCCGAAGTAGCTCCTGCATTGATGCAGAAGTTTGGCTATAAAAACGTTATGCAAATTCCTAAACTGGAAAAAGTGGTAATCAATATCGGTCTGGGAGAAGCCATTCAAAATCCCAAGGCCATTGAGGCTGCTGTTAATGACCTGACCATGATTACCGGTCAAAAGCCCATCGTCACCCGGGCCAAAAAATCCATCGCCGGCTTTAAGCTGCGGGAAAACATGCCCATCGGTGTGAAAGTTACTCTGCGGGGCGACCGGATGTATCATTTCCTGGACAAACTGTTCCATGTAGCCCTGCCCCGGGTAAGGGACTTCCGCGGGGTATCTCCTACAGGTTTCGACGGCCGGGGCAATTATAACCTGGGCCTGAAGGAACAGCTGATCTTCCCTGAAATCGAGTATGACAAGGTCGATAAACTGCGTGGAATGAACGTAACCATCGTTACTAGCGCCAAAACTGATGAAGAAGCCCGTGAACTGCTCCGTTTGTTGGGCATGCCCTTCCGGGCCAGCAAGTAAGGAGGGAAGAACGTGGCTAAGAAATCGATGATTGCCAAACAACAGCGGAAGCCCAAATTTAAAGTCCAGGGTTATAACCGCTGCAAACTGTGTGGCCGTCCCCGGGCCTACATGCGGAAATTCGGCATTTGCCGGATCTGCTTCCGGGAGCTGGCATATCGAGGCGAAATTCCCGGCGTGAAAAAAGCCAGCTGGTAGGATAAACGGAAGGAGGTAGCTCAACCATGGTAATGACCGACCCCATTGCGGATTTTCTGACCCGGATCAGAAACGCGAATATGGTCTACCACGAAAAAGTGGAAGTACCTGCATCCAAGATGAAGACCTCTCTGGCCGAGATTCTGAAAAACGAAGGCTTCATCAAGGATTATGAATATATTGAAGATGGCAAGCAAGGGGTTTTGCGCATCTATCTGAAGTATGGTGCCAACAAGGAGAAAGTCATCTCCGGCCTCAAGCGAATTAGCAAACCCGGCCTTCGGGTTTATGCCAAGAAAGATGAAATTCCCCGGGTTCTCGGTGGACTCGGAATTGCCGTTATCTCCACTTCCAAAGGCTTGATGACCGATAAGCAAGCTCGCAAAGAAGGACTGGGCGGCGAAGTAATCTGCTACGTATGGTAAGAAGTAGGAGGTGTCATCATGTCCAGAATCGGTAAACAGCCGGTGGCTGTTCCCAATGGGGTGGAAGTCAAAATCGACGGCAATGTCGTAACTGTCAAAGGCCCCAAAGGGCAGCTGACCAAAACCTTTCACCAGGACATGAAAATCAGCCTGGTGGATAATCAAATTATCGTCGAGAGACCTTCTGATGAAAAACAACATCGTTCCCTGCATGGCCTGACCAGAACCCTGATCGCCAATATGGTTGAAGGGGTTACCAAAGGTTTCAGCAAAAACCTGGAGCTGGTAGGGGTTGGTTACCGGGCTCAGAAGCAGGGGCGTAAGCTGGTGCTGAGCCTTGGCTTTAGTCATCCGGTTGAAATCGAACCCGAACCAGGGATTGAGATAGAAGTGCCGGCAGCTACCAAGATTTCTGTAGTCGGTATCGATAAGGAAAAAGTCGGACAGCTGGCTGCTGTAATTCGCTCCATCCGTGAGCCTGAGCCGTATAAGGGCAAGGGTGTTAAGTATGAAGGGGAAGTTATCCGCCGCAAAGTCGGTAAAACCGGTGGTAAAGGTAAGAAGAAGTAAGCAGGTGGCCTAAACACCTGAACTGAAAGGAGTGAACTTACCTGTGTATAAGCGCATAGATCGGCGTGAGATTCGGCGCAAAAAACATCTGCGGGTTCGGAAAAAAGTAGTTGGGACTGCCGAAAGACCTCGTCTGGCAGTTTACCGCAGTTTGAATCATATCTATGCTCAAATCATCAATGATGAGACCGGTACAACTCTGGTAGCCGCGTCTACCGTTGAGCCGGCAATTCGCAGCCAGGTAAAATATGGCGGTAATGTAGAAGCCGCCAGGGTAGTAGGTAAGGCTGTGGCTGAGAAGGCCAGAGCAGCAGGTATCACCAAGGTTGTTTTCGACCGCGGTGGCTATCTATATCATGGCAGGGTAAAGGCCCTGGCTGATGCAGCTCGCGAAGCCGGACTGGAATTCTAAAGTACCTGCGTAAGGAGGGAAAGTAATGGCCAAGATCGAGAAAATCGATCCCAACAGCTTGGAACTGACCGAAAAGGTTGTGGCAATAAATCGGGTAGCCAAGGTTGTTAAAGGCGGTCGGCGTTTCAGCTTTAGCGCCCTGGTAGTCGTTGGTGACGGCAATGGCCATGTCGGTGCTGGTCTCGGCAAAGCCGGGGAAGTACCTGATGCCATTCGCAAAGGAATTGAAGATGCCAAGAAAAACATGATTCGCGTGCCACTTAAAGGCACCACCATTCCCCATGAAGTTGTCGGGAAGTTTGGCGCTGGCAAAGTCCTGCTCAAGCCCGCTTCCGAAGGTACCGGTGTTATTGCCGGAGGTGCTGTACGCGCTATTCTGGAACTGGCCGGTGTACATGACATCCTGGCCAAGTCTCTGGGCACTTCCAACCCCAACAACGTGGTACGGGCTACCATGGAAGGACTGAAAGCCCTCAAGACCGTTGAGGAAGTAGCCAGACTGCGGGGCAAAAATCCGGACGAAATTCTCGGTTAGGAGGGAGTACAGTGGCTCAACTGAAAATCACTCTGGTGAAGAGCCCAATTGGCTATGCTGAAGACCAGAAGGTCACTGTGCGGACCCTGGGACTCAGAAAGCTGCAACAGACTGTTATTCATAATGATACCCCTCAGATTCGGGGTATGGTGAAAAAAGTACAACACCTGCTCAAGGTTGAAGAAATTAGCGAATAGGACAGGGAGGTGTAAGTGATGAAGCTTCATGAGCTGCAACCGGCTCCTGGCTCTAAGTTCGAACCTGTCCGCAAAGGCCGGGGGATCGGATCGGGATTAGGTAAGACTGCCGGCCGCGGCCACAAAGGGCAAAAGGCCCGGAGTGGGGGTGGCGTGCGTCCTGGTTTCGAAGGCGGTCAAATGCCGCTGCAACAGCGCATACCCAAGCGTGGTTTCAACAATGCCCGCTTCCGCAAGGAAATCGTGGCCATCAATGTATCAGCTCTGAATATCTTCGAAAACGGAACGGAAGTTACCCCCGAACTGCTGGTCAAAGCCGGGGTCATCAAGTCCGTAAAGGATGGCGTCAAAATTCTAGGTAACGGGGAGTTGGAAAAGGCTTTGACAGTTAAGGTCAACGGCTTTAGCAAGTCTGCTGTGGAAAAGATTCAGGCAGCAGGCGGAAAAGCTGAGGTGATCTAAGATGCTGTCAACCCTGTCCAATGCCCTGCGGATTGGTGAGCTGCGGAAAAAGCTGCTTTATACCTTAATGATGCTGTTTGTTTTTCGGCTGGGTGTACACGTGCCTGTGCCAGGTATCGATGTAGCAGCTATTAGAAAATTGCTGGAAAGCCAGGCCTTTGTAGCCTTTTTCGATGTGATTTCCGGGGGTGCTTTTAAAAACTTCTCCATCTTTGCTATGAGTATCACCCCCTATATTAACGCCTCCATTATCATGCAATTGCTGACAGTGGTTATTCCCACTCTGGAGCAATGGGCTAAAGAAGGTATTGAGGGGCGGAAGCGCATAGTTGAATTCACCCGCTATCTGACGGTTGTGCTGGCTTTTATCCAGGCAACTGGTATCTATTTCGGGCTGGGTGCAGCTATTCCCAATAAAGGGATTGTAACCTATATCGTCTTTGTTACCAGTCTGACAGCCGGTACAGCCTTTTTGATGTGGCTGGGTGAACAGATCACGGAAAAGGGCATTGGCAATGGTATTTCCCTGCTTATTTTCGCAGGGATTGTTTCCCGCATTCCTTCTGCTCTTGCCAATATTCAAAAATTGCTGGCAGCAGGCAGTATCAATGTTTTGAATGTGCTGCTTCTAGTCGTAATCGGTGCACTGGTAATCGCCGGGATTGTATTCATTCAAGAAGGACAGCGGCGGGTCCCGGTACAGTATGCCAAACGGGTGGTTGGCCGGAAAGTTTATGGTGGGCAGAGTACCCATATTCCCATTAAGGTTAATCAGGCTGGCGTTATTCCGGTGATTTTCGCCTCTTCTTTGCTGATGTTTCCGGTTCAGATTGCACAGTACTTCCCCACCAACAGTTTTGCTCAATGGTTCATCAGGTGGTTTGGCTGGGGCACCTTCTTGAATACCATCTTTTTTGCTCTACTGATCATCGCATTTACGTTTTTCTATACGGCCATTACCTTTAACCCGGTAGATGTAGCGGACAACATGAAGAAGTATGGCGGCTTTATACCGGGAATTCGACCAGGCCGTCCCACCGCAGAGTTTCTCAATCGGATTATGATGAGACTGGCATTAGCAGGTGGGGTATTCCTGGCCTTGATTTCCATCCTGCCTAACTTCATGATGGCAATAACCAAAATCCAGAACGTCTATTTCGGAGGTACGGCCCTGCTTATCGTGATCGGGGTAGCCCTTGATACTATGAAGCAAATGGAAGCGCAGATGCTGATGCGCCATTACCAGGGATTCATGCGGGGGTAATGGCCGGTGGGCTGTCGTCCTGAACAGGAGGGAACGGGTTGGCCATTCACTTTAAAACCGAGAAGGAACTACAATTGATGCGGGAAGTCGGTCGGGTGGTGGCTATAACTCTGGCAGAGCTGGAACAGGCAGTTCGCCCGGGCATAACCACAGCGGAATTGGACCGGATAGCTGAAAATGTGATCCGAAAGCTGGGGGCAGTGCCCGCTTTCAAAGGTTATCATGGCTATCCGGCCACCATCTGCGCTTCAGTCAATGAAGAAGTTGTCCACGGCATTCCCGGTTTAAGAAAACTGGAAAATGGTGATATTATTAGTATTGATGTGGGTGCGGTACTTAATGGATTTTATGGTGACAGTGCCAGGACTTTTCCGGTAGGTGACATTTCTGCTGATGCCAGGCGGCTGCTGGCAGTTACTGAAGAATCCCTCTACCAGGGCATCAGTCAGGCGAAAGTCGGCAACCGGATTTCAGATATTTCCCACGCAGTACAAAAATATGTAGAAAGCCACGGATTTTCCGTGGTTCGGGACTATGTTGGCCATGGCATAGGTACTGCAATGCATGAAGAACCCCAGGTGCCCAATTTCGGTCCGCCAGGGCGAGGCCACAGGTTGCTGCCAGGGATGACTCTCGCGATTGAGCCGATGGTCAATATGGGTGAGTATCATGTCAAGACACTGGCGGATGGGTGGACAGTGGTGACCCTGGATGGTTCGCTGTCGGCTCATTTCGAACACACCATCGCCATCACAGCCGATGGCCCGGAAATATTGACTAAGGTTTAGGTGCCTTGTGGCATGGAGGTGCAATCCATGGCTGAGAAGGAATTGCAAATCGGTCAGCTGGTTTACTCCAGGGCTGGCCGGGATCAAGGCCGCCCCTTCCTGGTATGGGATTATCTGTCTGATACCATGGTGGCGGTGGTAGATGGGGATCTGCGCAAAGTGGAATCTCCAAAGAAAAAGAATATTAAACACTTGAAAGCCATGCCTGCTATTGCCGAGGAGATTGCCAGAAAAAAGCTGGCCGGCGTGCGCATCTTCAACCATGAAGTCCGCAAGGCTTTGAAGGACCTGGGAGCAATACCTGAGCAATGATTTGTGGGACACAAGGAGGGTAAAGACCTATGGCCAAATCAGATGTCATCGAGGTAGAGGGCACTGTAATTGAGCCCCTACCTAATGCCATGTTTACCGTGGAACTGGATAATGGACACCGGGTGCTGGCCCATGTGTCCGGCAAAATCCGTATGAATTTCATCCGGATCCTGCCCGGGGACCGGGTCACTGTGGAATTATCTCCTTATGACCTGACCAGAGGCCGGATTGTATATCGGTATAAGTAACCCGGGACAAAAGGAGGAATTGCCGTGAAGGTTAGACCATCTGTAAAACCTATCTGCGAAAAATGTAAAATTATCAAGCGCAAGGGCGCTGTTATGGTGATATGCGAAAATCCCAAACACAAACAGAAGCAAGGTTAAGGACATAGGAGGTGTAGCGAACTATGGCCCGTATTGCTGGTGTAGACCTGCCCCGGGAAAAGCGGGTAGAAGTGGCTCTGACCTATATTTTTGGTATTGGTCTTCCCACTTCCAAGAAGATTCTGGCCGAAACCGGAATTAACCCCGACACAAGGGTGCGGGATCTGACTGAAGATGAAGTTGCTCGTCTGCGGGAAGTTATTGATAAGAACTATAAAGTTGAGGGTGATCTGCGGCGGGAAATCGCTCTTAACATCAAGCGTCTGATTGAAATTGGCTGCTATCGGGGCATTCGTCATCGTCGTGGGCTGCCTGTCCGTGGTCAGCGGACTAAGACCAATGCCCGGACCCGCAAAGGTCCGCGGAAGACGGTAGCCGGCAAGAAGAAGTAATAAGGGGGGAATTTAAGCATGGCTCGGAGACCGCAAAGAACCAAGAAGCGGGAACGGAAAAATGTAGACAAGGGCGTAGCCCACATCCAGTCTACCTTCAATAACACCATCGTTACCATTACAGACCGGCAAGGTAACACTATTTCCTGGGCTTCTGCCGGAACCAGTGGCTTTAAGGGCTCCCGCAAGAGCACACCCTTTGCCGCTCAGCTGGCTGCGGAAAATGCCGCCCGGGAAGCGATCGAACATGGCATGAAGGAAATCGAAGTTTATGTTAAAGGACCGGGAGCCGGTCGGGAAGCAGCGATTCGGGCACTGCAAGCTGCTGGTCTGGAAGTTAGCCTGATTAAGGATGTAACTCCCATTCCCCACAACGGTTGCCGCCCGCCCAAGCGGCGTCGTGTTTAGGAGGTGCTGTTGAAACATGGCAAGATATACTGGTCCCAGCTGTCGTCTGTGCCGTCGGGAAGGTATCAAGCTCTACCTGAAAGGCGAACGATGCTATACTGGTAAGTGTGCAATTGACCGCCGGAGCTATGCCCCTGGTCAGCATGGTCAGGCTCGGAAAAAGTTGTCTGAATACGGTGTGCAGTTGCGGGAAAAGCAGCGGGCCAAGCGGATTTATGGTTTGCTGGAAACCCAGTTCCGCAACTATTTCGAAAAGGCAGACCGGATGCCTGGCATTACCGGTGAAAACCTGCTGCGGCTGCTGGAGCGGCGCCTGGACAACGTAGTCTATCGTCTGGGTTTTGCTTCCTCCCGGAACGAAGCCCGGCAGTTGGTACGGCATGGACATTTCACTGTTAACGGTCGTCGGGTAAACATCCCCTCCTTCCAGGTAAAAGTCGGGGATGTGATTGCCATCAATGAAAAGAGTACAGAGTCCCCGCGGTTCAAGGAATTAATCGAGCTGGCTCCTAACCGGGGTGTACCGGCATGGCTGGAGCGGGATCTCAATACTTTAAGCGGTAAAGTGGTTGCTCTTCCTGCTCGAGAAGACATCGACGTACCTGTTCAAGAGCACCTGATCGTCGAGTTGTACTCCAGATAATGGTTGGTTCTAACCCTCTGGTGGTCTGAATTCTCGAGAAGGAGGGTACAAATAGGATGCTGGAAATCGAAAAACCCACCATTGAATGTGTGGAACTGGCTGAGGACAACACCTATGGCAAATTCGTTGTCGAGCCGCTGGAGCGGGGTTATGGCGTAACCCTGGGCAACTCCCTGCGGCGGGTGCTGTTGTCTTCCTTACCGGGGGCGGCGGTAACCTCGGTCCGGATTGAAGGGGTACTGCACGAGTTTTCAACTATTCCCGGTGTAGTTGAGGATGTTACTGATATCATCCTCAACTTAAAAGGCCTCAGTTTAAAAATGCATACCGATGAGGAAAAGGTTCTGATCCTTGAAGCTGAAGGAGAGGGCGAAGTCAAGGCCGGAGACATCAAAGCTGATGCAGATGTGGAGATTTTGAATCCCGATCTGCATATAGCTACCTTAGATCACGGTCGTATCTATATGGAAATCACTGTGGCTAAAGGCCGCGGTTATGTTTCTGCAGACCGCAACAAAAAGCCGGACCATGAAATTGGGGTTATTCCCGTTGACTCAGCCTTTACTCCCGTACGGCGGGTGAAATATGCGATTGAAAACACCCGGGTCGGACAGATTACTGACTATGATAAGCTGACCATGGAAATTTGGACTGATGGCAGTATTCGTCCCGATGCTGCCCTCAGCTGGGCCGCTAAAATTCTGTCCGAGCATCTTTCCCTTTTCGTTGGTCTGACAGATGCCATTGGTGATGTCAAGATCATGGTCGAGAAGGAAGAAGAAGCCAAGGATCGGATTCTGGAAATGACTATCGAGGAACTGGACCTTTCGGTGCGTTCCTATAACTGTCTGAAGCGGGCCGGTATCAATACCGTTGAAGAACTGGTAAACCGGACCGAAGAAGATATGATGAAGGTACGCAACCTGGGCAAAAAGTCCCTGGAAGAGGTCATTAACAAGTTGCAAGAACTGGGCCTGTCCTTGAAGAAATCCGAAGAGTAGACTGAGGAGGGAAACTTAAATGGCATACAGAAAGCTGGGTCGGAACAGTGGCCACCGGCGTGCTCTGTTACGAAACATGGTAACCTCCTTGTTTAAGGAAGAGCGCATCGAGACTACTGCTCCTAAGGCCAAGGAAGTACGGAGCATTGCCGAAAAAATGGTTACCCTGGCCAAGCGGGGAGACCTGGCAGCCCGCCGTCAGGCTTTGGCATATATCCTGGATGAAACCGTAGTTAAAAAGCTGTTTGATGAAATTGGACCCAAATATGCCGAGCGCCAGGGCGGCTATACCCGCATTGTAAAAGTTGGCAATCGCCGCGGTGATGCTGCTGAGGTTGTAATACTCGAGCTGGTCTAAGTATGTTAGCAAGGGTCAGGATGGGTAACAGCCGCTGGCAGCTGCTCTCCTGACTTCTTGTTTTGATGAATTGAGGGGCTAAATTATGCGCAACCTCAAATTGATCCTGGAATATGATGGCACTAATTATCATGGCTTTCAAAGTCAGGCAACAGCGGGGCTACCTACTATTCAGGGTGAGCTGGAAAGAGTATTACAGCGCTGGACTGGTGAAGCCATCACGGTAATTGGCGCCAGCCGAACTGATGCCGGTGTCCATGCCCGGGGCCAGGTGGTTAACTTCCATACCAGCTGGCCGATACCAGTGGATAAAGTGCCTCTGGCTCTTAATTCTGGCGGGTTGCCGCCTGATATTGTTATCAAGCAGGCAGAGGAAGTGGAACCGGCTTTTCATGCCCAGTTCTGGGCCAAAAACAAAACCTACCGTTATACCATCTATAATAGTCGGATACCTTCAGCTTTCTGGCATCGTTATAGCTGGTATGTTCCTGTTTTGCTGGATAGCCAGGCGATGGCTGAGGCAGCCCGCTTTTTGCTCGGCACCCATGATTTTGCCGCTTTTCGGGCAGCAGGAGCTACCAGCAAGACAACGATTAGGACGATTAATCAAGTAGCAGTGGCTCAGGATGGTCCTTTACTCACTATCACCATTAACGGCAATGGTTTTCTGTACAATATGGTACGCATCATTGCTGGCACTCTGGTGGAAATTGGCAAAGGAAAACTAAACCCGGAGGTTATTACCCAAATCATTGCCAGCCGGGACCGTAACCAGGCCGGGCCCACGGCGCCCCCCCAGGGGCTGTGTTTACTGGAAGTTAACTATTGACATGACAACTTCTGCATATTACAATGATTTTATGACATGGTATGGAATACCCCTGCCCCGGAGGGTTTTTATACCACGATTTGCAGTTCTGTCAGGATGCAAGGAGGGAAAAACATGACCACCTATATGGCCAAACCCCAAGAGGTGCAGCGCAAGTGGTACATCTTGGATGCGACAGGAAAACCCCTGGGCCGCCTGGCTTCTGAAGCTGCCAGGTTGCTGCGGGGCAAGCATAAACCCATTTACACTCCCCATGTGGATACCGGTGACCATGTGATCATCATCAATGCCGAAAAGGTAGTCCTGACCGGGAAAAAACTGGATCAGAAAAAATGGCAGCGTCACTCCGGTTACCCGGGCGGATTTAAGTCCACTGACTACCGGACTCTGTTACAGACCAGACCGGAACTGGCTGTGCAGCTGGCTGTCAAAGGCATGCTGCCCCATAACCGGCTGGGTGACAAAATGTTGAAAAAGCTCCGCGTCTATCGGGGCAGTCAACATCCCCACCAGGCTCAACAGCCTGAGCTGTGGGTAGGTCAAGAGTAACAGAGGAAGGAGGTAGTAATAGTGGCTCAAGTAGTTCAATACTGGGGTACCGGAAGACGGAAAAATGCAGTTGCTCGTGTACGTCTGATTCCCGGTGGCACTGGCAGGATTCTGGTTAATAACCGGGAACTGGGTGAATATTTCGGGAAAAAGACTCTGGAAATGATCGTAAAGCAGCCTCTGGAAATCACCAATACTCTGGGCAAATTTGATGTCCTGGTTAAAGTTCATGGTGGTGGGATTTCCGGCCAGGCTGGCGCTGTGCGTCATGGCATCGCTCGTGCTCTGACTAAAGCAGATGAAGAATTGCGGCCTGCTCTGAAGCGGGCTGGTTTCCTCACTCGTGACCCGCGCATGAAGGAGCGCCGCAAGTATGGCTTGAAAAAGGCCCGCAAAGCTCCTCAATACTCCAAGCGTTAATTTCATATTGTCTGAATCTAATCCCTGCGACTACCTGTTTTTCCGGGTTAGGCGCAGGGATTTTTTAGAAAGTACATAAGTTTACGTAGGATATTGCATTGCAATAAAAGATTGTACATAATACTTGTAAGAGTATAATGCAAATGTGTGTCATGAGGAAAATAATATTTTTGGGGGTCCGTGAAGTGAAAAATAAATTGATTAATACGAGTTTTAGTGTTGTATTTCCCCGTCAGGCCCACATTCGTAGAAAAGCGTACGAATTAGAGGATAGACTAAAAAATTTATATTTGCAACCTGAGATCTTACCAGTTCCTGATGAAATTGACCCGGAAATGCCACGAATAATATTCAGCTCGCATCATGGTTATAGCCAATTGATTGTTTCGCAGGTAAACATTCAACTGACTGCATTCTATTCCCCGGACTGGCAAGAAAATATGGAATTAGGTAAAAAATATTTTATGGAACGCAGTTCTTTAATTTTTAACTTACTTGACTTAATTGGAGATATTAAACCTTATTTTTGCGGTATTACGAATAGAGCCCAAATTAACATAGACACTATAAGTGATAAGGTTGTTTTAAAACAGATAGCAAATACTTTTTTGAAAGAGTTATCTGATAATACAAGCGATATAGAAGTTAAAAATACCAAAATAGTAGATAATCGCTTTTATAGTAACATAATTGTACGTAATTTTCGCACATGGGAACACAATGACCATCAGGAAGTTATACGCCTTTCGAATAAAGGTGCGCTGAAGCGTGGTATTGAAGTAATTTGTGATTTTAATGACAGGTATGCATTCAATGAAATTGAAAATTATTTTTCCGATAAATCAATACTTAATGAAATTATCGAACGAGGTTTCACAGAGCTAAATAGTGTTCTTGCGCAATTTAGGGAGTGAGAAAGAGTATGTCTAATGCGTTTGTGTGTGGGGCGGCCGCAATTGCTACGTCAATTATTTTGACAACTAGCCATTCTAGCATTGAATATAATAAATTTAATTGTGTTCATAAGTTTGTAAAAGATGGTATAATAAAAAAAACATCTGCATCACGATCGGTGCAACTTCCTTATGAAGTTCAAACATGGAGAGAACTTCGCTGTGCAAAGATAAAAGCAATTCAAGGAAAATATGCTTTTGTACCGACTAGTAGCGAGGAATTTATCAGAAGTAAGTGGGAGGAAATAGAAAAAGAAGGGGATACGGATGGCGGTTGTTTTTGATGCTTGTGCCATTATTGCCTGGCTACGTGACGAACCTGGTGCAGACATGATTAGTGAGATTATTAAAAATGAAGATTGCTGCTATTTACATGCGATTAATGCTTATGAAGTATATCACGACTTTCTACGAGTTACAGGTAAAGAAGAAATTGCAAGTAATGCAATTGAGGATATTAAATCTGTAGTAGAGGTTATCGAAAATATGGAAACGCAACTATGGAAGACTGCTGCGGATGTAAAAATAAATATAAAAAAAATCTCTATTCCTGATTGCTTCGCAATTGCGTTAGCAAAACGCATAAATGCTCCTGTGGTAACGGCAGATCATAAAGAGTTTATTCCAGTAAAAGAGAAAAAAATATGTGAAGTTATTTTTTTTCGGGATCCTGGTGTGCACTTAAAAAAATAATTTAAGCAATAATAGTTTAAAAGTACTTCGCTCAGCTCAGCCAGCTGAGCGGTTTTATTTTTTCTTCCACGGGCATAATGTTTGAGGGGGAGGTGGGAACAAATGCGGATAATCTATTTTCGCTGGCGTTCACTGGTGAGTGTACTGGCACTTCTGTTGATAGCCACTGGTATGGGGCTGTATCTAGGGGAGAAAAATAGGCAAGAGGAAATACTGGTTATGGCGCCATTACTGGCTGGAAAAATGATAATACTGGACCCGGGCCATGGCGGGTATGACCCCGGAGCCAAAGGGAAAAATGGCGGGGTTGAAAAGGAGATAACCCTGGCGGTGAGTCAGCGACTGGCACTGGCGCTGGCTCAGTCCGGGGCAGGAGTCCTGATGACCAGAAACGGTGATTATGACCTGGCCCCTGAGGATGTGGATTCTCTCAGCTTGAGAAAACAGCTGGATTTAAAGAAAAGGGTCGAAATTGCTGAATCCGCAAAAGCAGATCTGCTCCTCAGTATTCATGTTAATGCCTTTCCTTCAGAAAAATGGTATGGGGCCCAGACCTTCTATCAAGGGGGGGATGCCAGGAGCAAACAGCTGGCAGAAGCAATTCAGAGTGAACTGCAACGAATAACCGGTACCCGACGGGTGGCAAAAACTGCTGATATTTTTACCAACCGGGTGTCATCAATGCCATCAGTTACCGTGGAAATTGGCTTTATATCCAATCCGCAAGAGGAAAAACTAATGATGGACCCGGATTACCAGAATAAAGTAGCCTGGGCTATTTACTGTGGCATTTTGCAATATTATACTAAAATTAACCAGACTGAGGTACAGAGGTGAATAAAGTTGAACAATATTGTTTATGTTGGGCTCAGCCCTCATCCCCCTATTATCATTCCGGCCATAGGTAAGGAAGAGCTGACTAAAGTAGAGGCTACCGTAACAGGTATGAAAAAATGGGCTGATGAGGTGCGTAGGGCTGAACCGGATGCGATTGTACTCATTTCCCCCCATGGGACAGTTTTCAGTGATGCTATTACTATTCGCAAGGGGGAAAGAGTACAGGGAAATCTGGCGGATTTTGGTGCTCCGCAAGTCAAGGCAGACTGGCCGGTAGATTTGAATTTACTGGAGGCTATTGGCCTGATGGCATACCGGGAGCAGGTGAATGTCGTTTCTCTGGACCGGGAGGAAATGCAGCGGCTAGGTGCTAAATGGGAACTGGACCACGGTGCAATCGTTCCTCTGTGGTACTTGCAGGAAGCGGGGCTGGACTGCGCTCTGGTTTCAGTTAACATGGGTCTACTGGCGGTAGAGGAACTGTACGCCTTTGGGCTGGCGGTGCAACGGGCGGCAGGATTGCTGGGCCGCAGGGTTGCGGTAATTGCCAGTGGGGATTTATCCCATCGACTGACACCAGATGCTCCTTCTGGCTTTGCCCCTGAGGGCAAAGAATTTGACCGGCGCATTAAAGAGAATCTGGAGTTATTACAAATTGAGGAAATTCTGCGTTTGCCTGAAGAGCTGGTGGAAAAGGCAGGGGAGTGTGGCTTGCGGCCCTTAATTATGGCTTTGGGAGCGCTGGATGGCCTGGATGCTCAGTGTGAGATTTTCAGCTATGAAGGCCCCTTTGGAGTAGGATATCTAGTCTGTGGTTTTAAGCCTCAGGGACCCAATCCGGAGCGGGAACTGCTGGAAAAATTGATTGACCGCAGGGAAGAGGAAATTGCTGCCCGTCGGGCCCGGGAAAGCTATCCGGTAAAGCTGGCTCGCCGTTCTCTGGAATACTATCTGAGAAATGGAGAGATTCTGGACAAACCCAAAGATTTGCCTCCAGAACTGGAAAAGGCTGCTGGTGTGTTTGTTTCCATAAAGAAACATGGACAGCTGCGTGGCTGCATTGGCACAACCGAGCCTACCCAGCCTACTATTGCCGAGGAGATTATTCATAATGCCATTGCGGCAGGAACCAGGGACCCCCGGTTCTGGCCGGTAGAGGAAGAGGAATTGAGTCAATTGCTATATTCCGTAGATATTCTTAACCCGGCAGAACGGGTTAATTCCCTGGCCGATCTGGATCCCCGCCAGTATGGTGTGATAGTCCGCAAAGGCCGAAGTAGCGGCCTGCTTTTGCCTGATTTGCCAGGGGTGGACACAGTAGAAGAACAGCTGCGGATTGCCAAGCAAAAAGCAGGCATTAACCCGATGGATCAGGATGTAGAGATCTGGCGCTTTACTGTAACCCGCTACCTGTAGTGGAGGGATATAGTATGAAAGAGGCTCAGTACTGGCAGAGGGAAGGGGAAAAAATCCGCTGCCAGTTATGTCCTCATTACTGTCTTGTGGCAGATGGACAAAAAGGTAGATGCGGAGTGAGAGAGAACAGAGGGAACAAGCTTTATGCCCTCAATTATGGACAAATTGGGGCCCTGGCCCTGGACCCTGTCGAGAAAAAACCCCTTTTTCGCTTTAAACCGGGTAGCATGATTTTGTCAGTAGGAACAACGGGCTGTAACCTGGATTGCGCCTTTTGCCAGAACTGGGAACTGGTAAGCGGCAGGGGAGGCAGGGAGGAAATCAGTCCGGAAGAACTGGTGGCCCTGGCAGAAAACTACCGGCCAGTCGGGAATATTGGTCTGGCTTATACCTATTCCGAGCCCTTGATGTGGTTTGAGTTTGTCCTGGCTACGGCCAAATTGGCCCGGGGGAAAGGATTGGCAAATGTGCTGGTCAGCAATGGCTATATCAATGAAGCTCCCTGGCGGGAGCTGTTGCCCTGGCTGGATGCAGCTAACATTGATATTAAAGGAGAGAAAGAGTTCTACCGTAAGCTGTGTAAAGCCCGCCCGGAACCGGTGTGGCGTGCAGTAGAACTGGCGGTAGAGGCGGGGGTTCATGTGGAAATAACCTGTCTTTTGGTTACTGATGAAAACGACAGCCCGGAGCAGATCGAGGCGCTGGCAAGAAAGCTGGCAGATCTATCTTCTAAAATCCCACTTCATCTATCCCGCTATTTTCCCCGGCGCAGTTTAACAGCACCACCCACTCCGTTGGAGAGAATGTATGAGGCGCAAGCTATCGCCTCGCGCTATTTAAAATATGTTTATTTAGGTAACTTGCCCTGAGCAGCAGGAAAGAGGGGCGGCAGTGTCGAAATAGCCAGTAGTTTGCCTGAAAGGACGGGAGAGACTTGCAAGCGGAGTTGATTAATCCTTTTATTATAGCTGCCAGAGAGGTTTTGCAACAGGAAATAGGCAGTGATGTACAGATAGGCCAGCTTAGTCTGGACAATCATCTCTTAACAAGCAGGGAAGTTAAGGTCAATATTGCCATGACCGGAGATGTAGAAGGCCTGATTTTTTATGGTCTGGACCAGCATCAGGCTTGCCAGCTGGCCAGCCTGATGCTGGGGGAGCCTATAGGTGAATTTAATAAAATAGTGTATAGTGCGGTGGCAGAAATGGGAAATGTGATTTCCGGCATAGCCACCCGGGAACTGGAAAGGGCAGGTTATACTACTGATATCAGTACCCCTGTCGTGCTGGTAGGAGAACAGGCCAAAATCAATTTGGTGGGCTTAACCTATCTGGTGGTGCAGCTAACTACTGCCGTTGGGCCCTTAACTTTGTTAGTAGCTTTGCGAGGAGTGAAAAATAATTGCTAAAGGATACCGGGGAAAGAATTTGTACATGGTTGCAGGAAAATCTTAGTACCTGGCAGGACTTAAGCCTGGCTATTCACCGCCATCCAGAACTGGGCTACCAGGAGTACTTTGCCTGTAAATTGTTAACTGAGGCATTGGCTGCTGGTGGCTTTACCGTACAAAAAGGCATAGGTGAGATGGAAACCGCCTTTTGGGCCGAATGCCAGGGCAAGGGGACCGGGCCAACCCTGGCTTTGCTGGCGGAATATGATGCTTTGCCGGAACTGGGCCATGCCTGTGGCCATAATATAATCGGGGTAGCAGCAGTAGCAGCAGGTCTTGCTCTGGCCCGCTTTCGGTCAGAGTGGTCGGGACGGATCGCAGTAATAGGCACGCCGGCGGAAGAAACCGGGGGCGGAAAGGTGATTCTGGTACAGAAGGGTTATTTTCAGGCCGTGGATTTTGCTATGATGATTCATCCGGCTGACCATTTTTGTGCCCAGGTTACATCAACGGCGATGGATGCGATTGAATATGTTTTTTACGGCAAACCAGCCCATGCTGCGGCCAGTCCCCAGGAAGGAATCAGTGCCCTGGAAGGGGTTATTCAACTATTCAATAATATTAATGCACTGCGTCCCTATTTACCCGATGGGGTAAGGATCAATGGCATTATCACAGAAGGGGGTATAGCTCCCAATATTGTTCCGGAACGGGCAGTGGCGCGGTTTTATATTCGAGCCAAACAGAGAAACTACCTCAATACCCTGGTGGAGAAGGTACATAACTGCGCCCGGGGAGCAGCCCTGGCTACTGGCTGCAAGGTGGAATGGCATAATTTTGAATTATCCTATGACGAGATGTGTACTAACCAGACCATGGCCCGTATTTTTGAGCAAAAGTTACGCTATCTGGGAGTGGAACAGATACGTTCTGGACGGGAAGGCATGGGTTCCCTGGATATGGGCAATGTCAGTCAGGTAGTACCGGCTATTCATCCCTATGTAGCCATAGGGTCACTGGGGCTAACAGCTCATACCCAGGAATTTGCTCAGGCGGCGGGTGGACCGGGGGGCTTAAATGGATTGCTGCTGGGCGCACAGGCAATGGCTTTAACAGCACTGGAAATCTTAAACAAGCCTGCCTTGCAAAAACAGATTCGTAGTGAGTTTGAAAACCGGGGTTCCTGCTCATAATAAAATTGACCAAGTTCCGAAAGGAGGCTGGTTAAATGGCACGCCGAAAACGCAAGGACCCGGTTACCGAAGCGGCCCTCAAACAATTGAAGTTTGAAGTGGCTCAGGAGTTGGGAATTCCTCTGAATGAGGAGGATAACGGGGACCTGACTACCAGACAGGTAGGGAAAATCGGCGGTACCATGGTTAAACGGCTGATTGAACTTGGTCAGCGGGCGCTGGTGGCAGAATATGAGGCGCGGCAGCGGCGGTCGCAAATGCGGCTGGTTCATGCCCAGCGGCGGCCTCAACTGGCTGCACAGGCCCTGGGGGTGCAGCGGCTCCGGGCGATTCGCTAGGGGTGCGCTCCCCTTTCTACTGCAGAGGAGGGAAAAGATGGCTACTATCCTTAATTTGCTCTGGCTGGTTTTTATGATTATGGCACTGGTGCCCATGTTCAATCAGCGGCGCCTGGAGTTGCAGCGTGTGCGTTTAATGCGGGAAATTGAGTTAAAAAGGGGTTCTCGTTTGATCACCCTTATTCATCGTCAGGAATCCATTAACCTGCTGGGCATACCGATTTCACGTTTTATCAATATTGAGGACTCAGAGCAAGTTTTGCGGGCGATCCGGCTTACACCCGAAGATATGCCCATTGACCTGGTTCTGCACACACCAGGGGGCTTAGTACTGGCCTCAGAGCAAATTGCTTCTGCTTTAAGCAGGCACAAAGCCAAAGTAACAGTATTTATTCCCCATTATGCCATGTCAGGGGGGACGATGCTGGCATTATCGGCAGACGAAATCGTGATGGATGAAAATGCGGTCCTGGGCCCGGTGGATCCCCAGATCGGTCAGTACCCGGCTGCCTCTGTTATTAAAGTAGTAGAGGAAAAAGGGAAGGAACATTGTAAAGACGAGACCCTAATTCTGGCCGATATTGCCAGAAAGGCAATGAATCAGGTGGAGACCAAGCTCAAGGAAATTCTGGCCGATAAGTTTCAGCCTGAGCGGGCAGCGGAACTAGCGAAAATTTTCAGTGAAGGTCGCTGGACTCATGATTATCCTATTTCTTATGAACAGTTACGGGAACTGGGGTTACCAGTCTCCACGGCCATGCCCCGGGAAATTTATGAACTGATGGAGTACTATCCTCAACCGCCTCAGCGTCGTCCTTCTGTACAGTACATTCCCCTGCCATACTTTGAAGACACCCGTAAAACCAGGTAATTCGACATTCCAGCAAAAAACAATGGCCAGCCAGTACTAGCAAGGCTATAATTAACATAGACGGATAACCAGAAGGGCGGAGATAGCCATGAAAAGACGCTACTGGATGGTTTTAACTTTTTTGCTGGTTTACCTGGTCTGGCGGGTCTTGCAACCCCAGCTGATGCAGGCTATGGCCAGTGCCCATCTGCTGGGAAGGATAGTGATTTCTGCCCATACCCAGGGGGAGAAGCTGGTTGCTCTGACCTTTGATGATGGCCCTGATCCCCGTTTTACTCCGCAAATACTGGACATCCTTCAGCAATATCGCGTTCCTGCTACTTTTTTTGTCATTGGTCAGGCGGCACAGGATCACCGGGACCTGCTGGAACGGGAAATAGCTGAAGGACATGAGATTGCCAACCATACTTTTAGCCATCAGGATATGGTGGCGATGAATGAGCAACAAATTGCTCTGGAAATAGATATGACCAATTCTCTGCTGGAGCGTATCACCGGTAAAGTGCCGGACTACTTTCGGCCGCCCCGGGGACGGTTTGACTGGCGGCTGATCGAAGCCTGTGAGCTCAGAGGACTGAGGATTGTTCTCTGGACAGTGGGCATTGAAAATCACACGACCAGAACACCTGAGGCAATGGCAGACCGGGTAGTGGCTAAAGTTTATCCCGGGGCGATTATCCTGGGGCATGATGGCCGTCTGAACCGAATCAAAACGGTGCAGGCTTTGCCGCTCATTATCACCAGACTGCGGGCCCAGGGCTATCGCTTTGTTACTTTGAGTCAGTTGCTAGATACTGAGAAAGAGATAAGAAATGGGGAGGAGTTATGGCGTTAGCAGGTTTGATTATCGCTACTCTGGCTATATCGTCAGCCGGGCTCTGGGCTAAACTGGCAACGGCCCATGGCCTGGTTATCGCTTTTTATCGGGTCTTTTTTGCTGTAATACTTTACCTGCCGCTGATGGTAAAGCACTGGCGGGAGCATAACGGAGAGATAAAGCCAAAGTTTTGGTTTTGGCCGGTACTGGCCGGAATTTTTTTAGCCCTGCACTGGAGTACCTGGTTGCAATCATTTAAATATACCTCGGTGGCAATGGCTACGGTACTGGTGGCTACCCATCCGATTTTTGTTCTCCTGGGGGGCCGACTCTGGCTGGGGGAGAGATTACCGTCCGGGAGCTGGTCTGGCATCTTTTTGGCTATTCTGGCTACTGCCGGTTTGAGCTGGCAGCAGATGCAAGGAACTGGCGGGGATTTACGGGGGGAAATGCTGGCTTTGTTTTCAGCGGTTATGGTATCAGCTTATTTTTTGATCGGGAGGAAATGTCGCCAGTACCTGACAGCACTGAATTACAGCTTTTTAGTTTATAGTGCCTGTGCCCTGTTTCTGGCTCTGGCCATTCTCTTTTCCCCTTATTCCTTTACCGGCTATTCCCGGCAGGACTGGCTGGCGTTCCTGGCGCTGGCTCTTTTTCCTACCCTGCTAGGACATAGCCTTTTGATGTGGGCGCTAAAATTTTTGCCAGCAGGACTGGTTTCCCTTACCGCCCTGAGTGAACCGGTGGGAGCTACTCTGTTAGCGGCTCTGTTTTTACATGAGGTTCCTTCCCTTGAACAGGGGATATGGCTGGGCTTGTTATTGCTGGGGATTGCCTGGACAGTGTTTGCCAGCAGGCAAAAGATGGTATAGCATTATTGCGGAAATGGCTCCGGCAATAACCGGAGTCCTTTTTTCTTGCATTATTATGCAGAAATGATGTATAATTATAACATGTTATACAGGGGGGATCGGTGTGGTAAAAGTTGGTATTGTTGGTGCCACCGGTTATACTGGCGCAGAACTGATCAGAATCCTTCAGGGTCACCCGGAGGTAAAAATAGAGGTTTTAACCAGTCAAAGTTATGCAGGTCAGGAAATTGCCCAGGTGTTTCCTCAGCTTTCACCCTTAGAGCTACCGGTACTGATCGAGCAGGAACAGGACAAACTAACTGAGGTGGACGTGGCTTTTTTGGCCCTGCCCCATGGGGTTTCCATGCCCATTGCCGCCCGTTTGCTGTCAGCCGGGGTGAAGGTGATTGATTTAGGTGCAGACTTTCGCTTAAAAGATGCCGTGGCCTATCAAACCTGGTATGGGCTGGAACATTCATACCCGCAGTTGCTGGCTGAAGCAGTCTATGGCTTGCCGGAACTGAAACGGGAGCAGATAGCGGCTGCCCGGCTGGTGGCCAATCCCGGCTGTTATCCCACCAGCATTTTGCTGGCCCTGGCACCGGCACTGAAACATGGTCTGCTCCATCTCGATACCATAATCGCCGATAGCAAGTCCGGCGTATCCGGGGCTGGCCGGGGTGTGAGCCTGGGAGTGCACTTCAGTGAAGTTAACGAAAACTTTAAAGCCTATAATGTCGGGCAGCACCGGCATACGGCGGAAATCGAGCAGGAACTGGCGGTCCTGGCGGGAAAACCCCTGACCATCACTTTTACCCCCCATCTAGTACCCATGACACGGGGGATTTTGAGCACTGTCTATGCTAAGTTACGACAGAATCTGGAGGAAGAAGAGATCAGGACTATCTACCGGGACTTTTACCGGGGAGAACCTTTTGTTAAGGTACTGGAGGCAGGTCAGTATCCCCAGACCAAGTGGTGTGCGGGAAGCAATCGGATCTTTATTGGTTTGAAAAAGGATGCCCGCACCGGTCGTTTAATTCTGGTCTCTGCCATTGACAATCTGGTCAAAGGGGCCAGCGGGCAGGCAGTACAAAATATGAATATCCTGTTTGGTTTGCCGGAAACCATGGGCTTAGAAGAAACAGGGTTGTGGCCATAGAAAGGGGAAAGGAAAATGCGGGATTGTCCAGGAGGAGTATGCGCACCCCGGGGCTATCAGGCGGCCGGGGTAGCGGCAGGGATAAAAAAGCGGGATAGTGACAAAAAAGATGTGGCAGTGATCATCAGTCAGGCACCGGCTATAGTAGCCGGGGTGTTCACCACCAATAAAGTGCAGGCGGCACCTGTCCTGTGGTCAAAGGAAGTGGTTAACCGTGGCCAGGCGCGGGTCATTGTCGCCAACAGCGGTAATGCCAATGCCTGTACCGGGGAACAGGGGCTAGCGGATGCTAGAGCGATGGCAACTCAGGTAGCGGCTCTGAGTGGTGGGGAAATAACTGCTGAAGAGGTGATTGTAGCCTCTACTGGAGTAATCGGGGTGCCTTTACCCATGGATGTAGTTGAAAGCGGGATCACCCGGGCCTGGGCTCAACTCAACCCGGAGGGCAGTGGTGACGCTGCTGCAGCTATTATGACCACTGATACCTTTGCCAAGGAAACGGCAGTGGAAATAGAAATTGCCGGTCAACCGGTGCGTGTAGGGGGGATTGCCAAAGGGTCGGGGATGATTCATCCCAATATGGCAACCATGCTGGCCTTTATCACCACTGATGCCCGGGTGGATGGGGCAGCCTGGCAAGCTTTGCTCAAGGAAGCGGTGGACCAGACCTTCAATATGGTTACCGTCGATGGCGATACCAGTACCAATGACATGGTAGTTGCCCTGGCCAATGGCCTGGCCGGGCCTGAGTCGGCCCTGGCCCCGGGGCAGCCGGGCTGGGAAGAGCTGACTCTGGCAGTAACGGAAGTTTGTCGCCGCCTGGCCATCGCTATTGCCCGCGATGGGGAAGGGGCTACCAGATTGCTGACTGTTGAGGTAACAGGGGCAATTTCCCTGGCGGCAGCCCGGCTGGCGGCCAGAACGATTGCCGGTTCCAGTCTGGTGAAAAGCGCTATCTTCGGCGCTGATGCCAACTGGGGACGGATTATGGCCGCTCTGGGTTATTCCGGTGCGGAATTTGACCCCCAGGCAGTTTCCATTAGTTTCCGGGCCGGGGAAAAGAGTTTACTGGTATTCCAGGAAGGTGCACCGGTGCCTTTTGCGGAAGAGGAAGCCCGGGCTCTGCTGGCAGAAAAAGAAGTGACCATCGAAGTAGATCTGGCGCAGGGGAGAGAAAGGGCCACCGCCTGGGGCTGTGACTTAACCTATGATTATGTCAGGATCAATGCTGATTATCGGACCTAAGGGGGGAGCGGGATGTTCAATATTATCGATAAAGCAGCTGTGCTGGTGGAAGCCTTGCCTTATATCCAGAAGTTCCATGGCAAAATCCTGGTTATCAAATACGGAGGCCATGCCATGGTTAACCAGGAGCTGAAAGAGGCGCTGATCAAGGATATTATTTTGATGAAACTGGTGGGCATGCATCCCGTCCTGGTTCACGGGGGCGGACCGGATATAACCACCATGTTGCAAAGGCTGGGAGTTGAATCCCGGTTTGTGGGAGGGCAACGGGTTACTGATGATCAGACCATGGAAGTAGTGGAAATGGTGCTGGGTGGCAAGCTGAACAAGGAACTGGTGGCCCTGATCAATAAAAACGGGGGCAAAGCTGTGGGCCTAACGGGCCAGGATGCTAACCTGTTGCGGGCTGTACCCAGAAAAGGGCCTCAGGGCGAAGATCTGGGCCGGGTGGGAGAAGTGGTCCAGGTGCAGCCAGAACTGGTGCTGAATTTGATCAGCCAGGGCTATATTCCGGTAATCGCCCCTATTGCTGTGGATAGTGATGGCAAAAGCTATAACGTCAATGCCGACTATGTGGCCGGGCAGCTGGCCGGGGCCCTGCGGGCAGATAAGTTTATTTTGCTCACCGATGTGCCCGGCATATTGCGGAATGTCAATGACCGTTCCAGTTTGCTGTCAGAAGTAACCCTGAGCCAGGTGGAGGAACTGCAAGCAGAAGGGATTATCAAGGGTGGCATGCTGCCCAAGGTGGAATGCTGCGCCGCTGCCATCCGGGCCGGAGTGGAACGGGCCCATATTATCGATGGACGCATCCCGCACGGCATATTACTGGAAATCTTCACAGATGGAGGAATCGGCACGATGGTGTCGGCTTGAGGGGGGAGAGAGATGAACAAAACCGACGAGCTGATAGCTTTAGGCAAACAATATGTGATGAACACCTATGGAAGGCTCAATCTGGTACTGGCCCAGGGGCAGGGAGCCAGGGTTTGGGATCTAGAGGGCAAGGAATACCTGGACTTTCTAGCGGGAATTGCCGTTAATGCCCTGGGGCACAGTCACCCGGCAGTAGTGGAGGCCATCAAGAAACAGGCAGAAAAGCTGATCCACTGCTCCAATCTTTACTGGATTGAGCCCCAGATTCGGCTGGCCCAGCTCCTGGTGGAAAACTCCTGCGGGGATAAGGTCTTTTTCTGCAATTCCGGGGCCGAAGCCAATGAAGGGGCGATCAAGCTGGCCCGTAAATATGCCAAACTGCATTATGGGCCGGAAAAATATGAAATCATCACAGCTATTAATTCTTTCCACGGCCGGACCCTGGCGGCGATAACAGCCACCGGCCAGCCCAAATACCAGAAGGGTTTTGAGCCGCTAGTGCCTGGTTTCAAGCATGTTCCTTATAATGACCTGCAGGCACTGGCAGAGGCTATTGGCCCGCAAACCTGTGCCATCATGCTGGAGCCCATTCAAGGGGAAGGAGGCGTAGTAACTCCTGATCCCGCTTATTTGTCCGGGGTAGCGCAACTTTGCCGGGAACATGGTCTGCTGCTGATTCTGGATGAGGTACAAACCGGCATTGGACGCACCGGTAAACTTTTTGCCTATGAGCATTTCGGCATCGAGCCAGATATTTTTACATTAGCCAAAGGGCTGGGGGGCGGGGTGCCCATCGGGGCCATTGTGGCCAAAGAAGAAGTGGCAGCGGCTTTTCAGCCCGGGGATCATGCTTCTACCTTTGGCGGCAACCCCCTGGTCTGCGCTGCGGCCTTGGCGACCTTGAACATCATCCTGGAGGAAGGTTTTTTGGCCCAGGTTCAGGTCAAAGGAGAGTATCTGCGCTCCTTGCTGGCTGAGATGGGCCCGGTACGGGGCAAAGGGCTGATGCTGGGTCTGGAGTTGCCGGGACCGGGGGCGGAAGTAGTGGCTCGATGCCAGGAACGGGGGCTGTTGATAAACTGTACTGCCGGGAATGTGCTCCGGTTTGTACCGCCGTTGATTGTCAACGAAGCGGAAATACAGGAAGCTGTCCGCATTTTGAGGGATTGTATGAAGTAAATAAGCTATACCCCCAGGCCAGATCACTGATGTTGGCCTGCTTTTTTTCTGTAGCCCGAACCAGTCCGGAGGCGGCACCGGCTTGCAGTAAATATTCGGCAAGGGATTGGGCAAAGGGAGCAAACTCCTGATCGCCAAACTGTTTCTGGGGAAAGGAATTTAATAATTCAACATAGAATATATTTTTTTCAAAATGGACTAGTGGTCTAATCACAAGGCCAAAGTCTTTAGGGGGAGGGTAAATGAAGTACAGGGTAGATTTAAACAGTGATCTGGGAGAAAGTTTTGGTGTGTATAAACTGGGTATGGATAAGGAGTTGCTGGAAATCATTACTTCTGCCAACATAGCCTGCGGTATGCACGCCGGAGATCCCCGGGTTATGTCCGCTACTGTAAAAATGGCTGTCCAGAACGGGACTGCTATTGGAGCGCATCCCGGATATCCTGATTTACAGGGGTTTGGCAGGCGCAACCTTGCCATGAGTCCGGAGGAAGTGAAAGACTATGTTATTTATCAGATAGGGGCTCTGGAAGCTTTTGCCCGGACTATGGGTACGACCCTGCAGCATGTTAAGGTCCATGGCGCTTTGTATAATATGGCTGCCAGGGATTACAAGCTGGCTTTAGCCATAGCCGAAGCTGTGAAAGCTGTAAACCCGGATCTAATTTTACTGGCACTGGCTAATTCGGAGATGGTTAGAGCAGCTAAAGACATAGGCTTGAAAGTAGCTGAAGAAGTTTTTGCTGACCGGGCTTATAACCCCGATGGCACTTTAGTAGCCAGAGGTACGCCTGGAGCCATGATTCACGAAAAAGCCGTGGCTATTCCCAGGGTGGTTCGGATGGTCACGGAAGGCAAAGTCACAGCTATCAATGGCGAAGATATTGACATCAAAGCTGACAGCATTTGTGTTCACGGGGATAATCCGGAAGCCCTTGCTTTCGTGAAAGAAATTCGGACAGCACTGGAAGAAGCCGGTGTTTCCGTTGAACCCTTGGCTAATTTCATAATCTAATAAAGACAAGAAGGGGGAAAGTTTGATGGCAGATTTCGAAATCAAGACTAAAACAGGAACAGCAGGGAAGGCTAGTTTAGGGGCGCTCCTGGGGGCGGCCTTCCTGATGGCTACTTCAGCCATCGGACCTGGGTTTGTGACTCAGACGGCCGTTTTTACCCAGCAGTACATGGCTAATTTTGCTTTCATTATCTTAGCTTCAGTTATTCTGGATATTGGAGCCCAGATGAATGTTTGGCGCGTTATCGCTATATCGGGTATGCGCGGCCAGGATGTAGCCAATAAGGTACTGCCGGGTTTGGGTTATTTTGTTGCTTTCCTGGTGGCTTTAGGTGGGTTGGCTTTCAATATCGGTAATATTGCAGGTGCCGGTATGGGGATGAATGTAATGTTTGGCATTACTCCTGCTATGGGGGCCATTATTTCCGCAATGATCGCTATTTTTATCTTTTTATCCAAAGAAATGGGCAAGGCCATGGATGCATTTGCCAAGGTTTTAGGCGGTCTAATGATTCTTTTAACCTTATATGTAGCCATTATAACCAGGCCACCTGTAGGTGAAGCCTTGCTTCGTACTTTTGTTCCAACTGAAGTGCCTCTCTTACCCATTATCACCTTATTGGGTGGCACAGTGGGTGGATACATTACTTTTGCCGGTGGTCATCGCCTTATTGATGCAGGTATTACCGGTATTGAAAATTTGCGTGAAGTTACCAGGGGTTCTGTGACAGGTATCATTATTGCATCTGTCATGCGGGTGGTTCTTTTCCTTGCTGTTTTGGGGGTAGTTGCTGCAGGGCACAAGCTGGATCCGGCCAATCCGCCTGCATCAGCTTTCCAGTTAGCTGCAGGAAATATCGGCTATAAGCTGTTTGGTGTTGTTTTCTGGTCGGCAGCTATTACCTCTGTGGTGGGGGCAGCTTATACTTCCGTATCTTTCCTTCGCTCGCTGGCTAGCACCTTTGAGAATAATTACAAGTGGTGGATTATCGCCTTTATTGTAGCTTCTACGGTAATTTTTGTAACTATTGGTAAGCCAGTCAAGCTCTTGATTCTGGCCGGTGCTTTAAACGGTCTCATTCTTCCCATTACTTTGGGAACCATGCTCATCGCTTCCAAACGGAAAGATATTGTAGGGGAATACAAACAGCCTACCTGGTTGATGCTCTTCGGAATTCTTGTTGTTATTGTAGCTATATATGCAGGAGTTCTTTCTCTAAAAGGCATCACAGATTTATTTAAATAAAAGCTGAAAAGGGAGGCTTTGCCTCCCCTTCTTAATCACCATTAGCGGGGGTGATTTCATGTATGATAAGGCCAGGTTTCTTCCTGCTGGGGATAAAGGGGTGGTGGTAGAGTTTGGCAATTCTATCAGTAAGGAAATCAACAAAAAAATTCGTAGCTTGATGTTAGCTATAGAACAGGCTGAATTACCGGGCATAATGGAACTCATACCTACCTACCGCTCTTTACTGGTGCTTTATGAACCCTTGGCCTGGAAATATGGTGATTTAATCCTTCAACTTGAAAAAATCGAAGCCAATCTAGGTTCATTAAAACTTCCCGAGCCCCAGGTTATTTTATTGCCTGTGGTATATGGCGGGGAATATGGACCTGATTTAAACTTTGTCTCTGAACATGCGAAATTGACTCCGGAAGAGGTTATTAAAATTCACACGGGGACAGATTATTTAATTTATATGCTTGGATTTACTCCCGGATTTCCATACCTGGGTGGCATGGATGAACGCATAGCTACACCGCGGCTTCAGACACCTCGCACAAAAATTCCTGCTGGTTCTGTAGGTATCGCAGGAAGCCAAACAGGGGTTTATCCTATCGAAAGTCCAGGCGGCTGGCAAATAATTGGCCGTACTCCTGTCAAACTTTTCGACCCTGCCAGGGAAAAACCCGTTCTCTTACAAGCAGGAAATTATGTGCGTTTTTATCAAATAACTCCCGAAGAATACCAGGAAATAGCCCAACTGGTTGAGAAGGGCCAGTACATTGTTAAATCCGAGAATTATAGTGAGAAGGAGGTTTGACATGAGTTTTATCAGGGTTATAAAACCAGGCCTCCTGACAACGATACAGGACCGTGGACGGTTCGGTTATCAACAGTGGGGTATTCCTGTGGCCGGAGCCATGGATGAATACGCTTTGCGTATAGCCAATCTTTTGGTAGGTAATCCGGAAGGTGAGGCATGTTTGGAAATTACTCTCCTGGGACCCACCCTGGAATTCCAGGCTGAAGGCGTAATTGCCCTGACAGGGGCTGATCTGGGAGCCAGGTTAAATGGCCAGGATCTTCCTCTCTGGCAGGCTTTACAAGTCCAAAAAGGCGACAAACTGGAATTTACGGGTGTGAAGGCAGGATGTCGTGCCTATTTAGCGGTAGCCGGAGGGTTTGAAGTTCCGGTAGTGATGGGCAGTAAGTCTACATATGTACGTGGACAGATAGGCGGTTTTGCAGGGAGGAGTTTACGTAAGGGAGATGAAATTGGCATAAGGGTTCCTCGGGTAGATTTAAGGAGATTGATCAATCGAACGGTACCCAGGGAGTACCGGTATGAATTTACCAATCCCATCCTGGTACGGGTTGTGCTGGGTCCCCAGGATGATGCCTTTACCGAGGACGGAATTAGAACCTTTTTGGAAGGGCAATACCAGGTAACTAACGAAGCTGACCGTATGGGGTATCGCCTGGATGGTCCCAAAATCCAGCATAAGACAAGTCCGGATATTATCTCTGATGGTATTGTCATGGGTTCTATCCAGGTCCCCGGGCATGGTTTGCCTATTATTATGATGGCTGACCGACAAACTACCGGGGGTTACACGAAAATCGCCACCGTTATTACCGCAGATTTAAACAAAATAGCCCAGGCTAAGCCGGGAGATGCAATCAGGTTTCAGGCTGTTTCTATTGAGGAAGCCCATGAGATTTACCGGGCCTATGAAGAAAAAATTCGCAACGTCAAGGATAAATTTATTTTTGCTCAAAAAGAGCCCTTCACAAGTAAGAAAGGGTTAAAGAGAACTATGCGTATATGGGTAAATGGTACGGAATATATAGTCGAAATAGAAAGATTATGAGAGGAGGAGAAAAATGCTGGAATTATTTCATGCTAAACCTGAGGAGGTCAGGGGAGCCATCCGCAAAGGGGAAATAAACAGACCGACAGCGGGGATGTGTGCAGGGTACGCTCAAGCTAACCTTGCTGTTTTACCGAAAGATTTAGCCTTTGAATTTTTGCTCTTTTGTCAAAGAAATCCTAAACCCTGTCCGGTCCTGGATGTTACAGAGGTGGGCTCTTTTGAGCCTGTTTTAACAGCCCCGGGTGCTGATTTGCGCACGGATATACCCAAATACCGTATTTATAAGTATGGCCAACTAGTTGATGAGACTAGTGATATTTTAAATTATTGGCGAGAAGATCTTGTTGCTTTTCTTTTAGGTTGCAGTTTTACCTTTGAGAGTGGATTGCTTCAAGGGGGGATTCCGGTCCGTCATATTGAAGAAGGCAGGAATGTACCCATGTATATTACCAATATACCCTGCAAACCTGCAGGAAGGTTCAGTGGCCCCATGGTAGTAAGTATGCGTCCTATACCTTATCAACAGGTAGTAAAGGCAGTACAAATAACAAGTCGTTATCCAGCTGTTCATGGTGCACCTGTTCATATCGGAGACCCTGTTCTGATCGGAATAAAAGATTTAGATAAACCGGATTTTGGAGACCCTGTCACCATTAAACCAGGGGAAGTACCGGTATTCTGGGCTTGTGGTGTTACCCCACAAGCTGTGGCTATGCAGTCGAAACCACCTTTCATGATTACCCATGCTCCCGGGCACATGTTTATAACTGATGTGCTCAATGAGGACCTGACTGTATAGAGAGATGCCTCATAACAAGACACGTGAAACCATCACGTGTCTTGTTTTACTTTGAAGCGGGGTATTTGAGGGATGAAATCAGACAAAAATCCCCTATTAACCATTGCATTATTATGCAGAAATATTGTATAATTATAAACGAATTAGCTGGTGAGGGGGATTAGCAGTGAAAGGATATTTAGTCCTGGCCGATGGTACAGTCTACGAAGGCACCGCCTTTGGTGCCGTAGGGGAGGCTATCGGCGAGGTGGTTTTCAATACAGGCATGACGGGTTATCAGGAGATATTGACTGACCCGTCCTATTGCGGGCAGATAGTGACCATGACCTATCCATTGATCGGTAACTATGGCATCAATCAGGATGACTTCGAGGCCTCCCGCAGTTATGTCCGGGGGTTTATCGTGCGGGAAACCTGCACCTACCCCAGCAACTGGCGGGCTAAGGAGACGCTGGATGCCTATCTGTATCGCCATCGTATTATTGGTCTGGCAGGCATAGATACCAGGGCGCTGACCAAAAAATTGCGGCAGCATGGGGTGATGCAGGGGCTGATCACCACTTTGCCGGGGACAGTGGCAGAGATGGTGGCCAAAATCAAGCAGGCGCCGCCGGTGTTTGGGCCCCAGCTGGTGCAGACGGTGACTACACCCGAGCCTTATACCATCCCCGGGCCCGGCCCCAGGGTAGTGGTCATGGATTTTGGCGCCAAAGCCAATATTCTGCGCAGCCTGAATAAACTGGGGCTGGAACTGGTAGTGGTCCCGGCGCATGCCACGGCCGATGAAATTATGGCTTACCGGCCGGCCGGGTTGATGCTGTCCAACGGACCGGGGGATCCAACGGATGTGCCCCTGGCCATCAATACAGTGCGCCAACTCCTGGGCGAACTGCCCATTTTCGGGATTTGTCTCGGCCATCAGATCATCGGCCTGGCTTTAGGCGGCAGCACTTATAAGCTAAAATTCGGACACCGGGGCGCCAACCATCCCGTGCAGGATTTACACAGCGGGCGAGTATATATCACCTCCCAGAATCACGGGTTTGCCCTGGCAGCCAATTCACTGCAGCAGCTGCCGGTGGAAATCACCCATCTCAACCTCAATGATGGTACAGTGGAAGGGTTAAGGCATAAGGAATTGCCGGTTTTCTCGGTGCAATACCATCCGGAAGCTGCACCGGGACCGGAAGATAATGAATATCTGTTCCAGCAGTTTTTGCAGTTACTTTAAACCAGGAAACAAAGGGGGAGGAGCATGCCCAAAAGACAGGATATTAAAAAAGTGCTGGTAATCGGTTCCGGGCCCATTATCATCGGCCAGGCGGCGGAATTCGATTATGCCGGTACCCAGGCTTGCAAGGCTTTGAAAGAAGAAGGGCTGGAGGTAGTGCTGGTCAATTCCAACCCGGCGACCATTATGACCGATGCCAATATGGCGGATAAAATTTATATCGAGCCATTACAGTGGCAGACGGTGGCTCAAATCATAGAAAAAGAACGGCCTGATGGACTGTTACCTACCCTGGGTGGACAGACTGGCCTGAATATAGCTGTTGAACTGGCGGAGAAAGGGATTTTGCAGCAATATGGTGTCGCCCTGCTGGGAACTCCCCTGGAGGCGATCAAGCGGGCTGAGGATAGGGAATTATTCCGGGCCTTAATGCTGGAGATCGGTGAACCTATTCCTCCCAGTACCATCGTAGAAACAGTAGATGCTGCCCTGGCCTTTGCCGAGGAGATTGGCTATCCGGTGATCGTCCGTCCCGCTTATACCCTGGGAGGATCCGGGGGCGGAATTGCCCATAATGCCAGGGAACTGGCGCAAATCGCTGATAAGGGCTTGAAGTACAGTGCTATCGGGCAGATTCTGCTGGAAAAAAGCGTGGCCGGCTGGAAGGAAATCGAGTATGAGGTAATGCGGGATAGTGCCGATAACTGCATTACCATTTGTAATATGGAAAACATCGACCCGGTGGGAATTCATACCGGGGATTCCATTGTTATCGCGCCTTCCCAGACTTTAAGTGACCGCGAGTATCAGATGCTACGCACTGCCGCACTGAAGATAATCAGGGCCTTAAAAATTGAGGGTGGATGTAATGTCCAATTCGCCTTAAATCCTCACAGTTTTGAATATATAGTAATCGAGGTTAATCCCCGGGTGAGCCGCAGCTCGGCCCTGGCGTCAAAAGCGACTGGTTATCCCATTGCCAAGATGGCGGCCAAAATTGCCATTGGCCTGACCCTGGCTGAGTTGACTAACCCGGTTACTGGTAAAACCAGTGCCTGCTTTGAACCGGCCCTGGACTACTGTGTAGTCAAGATTCCCCGCTGGCCGTTCGATAAATTTCCCACGGCTGACCGGCGACTGGGAACTCAGATGAAGGCTACCGGGGAAGTGATGGCCATTGAACGCAGCTTTGAGGCCGCTTTACAAAAGGCAATCCGCAGTCTGGAAATCGGTTTGGACAGTTTGCAATTGCCCAAACTGGGTGCTCTTTCCGATATGGCCATCGAACACCGGCTGCAAGAAGCCGATGATGAAAGGCTGTTTGTGGTGGCAGAGGCTTTTCGCCGCCATTTTACCGTGAAAGAGGTTTATCAGCTTACGAAAATCGATCCCTGGTTCCTGGAAAAGATTCGCGGTCTGGTGGAACTGGAAAGGCAAATCAAAAAAACGCCCTGGGGTCAGGTAACTTCGGAATTTTTACAGTTGGTCAAAAGCAAAGGTTTCAGTGATCGGGCCCTGGCTCGCTGGTGGGGAGTAGAAGAACGTGAAGTGCGGGATCGGCGGGCAGAGTGGGGCATTCGCCCGGTTTATAAGCTGGTGGATACCTGTGCTGCTGAGTTTGAAGCAGCTACTCCCTACTATTATTCTTCTTATGAGCAGGAGGATGAAGTAGAAGTCAGTACCAGACCGAAAGTGGTGGTGCTGGGCTCGGGGCCGATCCGCATCGGTCAGGGGATTGAGTTTGATTATTGTTCAGTCCATTCTGTCTGGGGTTTGCAGGAACTGGGTTATGAAACCATTATTATCAATAATAACCCCGAAACAGTGAGTACGGATTTTGATACGGCGGATAAATTATATTTTGAACCTCTGACAGTGGAAGATGTTCTGCATGTAATTGAAAAAGAACAGCCTCTGGGAGTGATTGTACAATTCGGCGGCCAAACTGCCATTAATCTGGCAGCCAAACTGGAGGCGGCCGGAGTGAAAATCCTGGGTACGTCCGTGCAGTCCATTGACCTGGCAGAAGACCGGGAAAAATTCGCTGCCCTGTTAGCTAAACTGGGAATTCCCCAGACGGAAGGCAAGGCGGTCTTCTCGGTTACAGAAGGGGTGGAATGGGCCCGGCAGCTGGGTTATCCCCTGGTAGTGCGTCCTTCCTATGTTCTGGGCGGCCGCAATATGGAGATTGTCCAAAAAGAAGAGGAGCTGGTCCACTATTTAACCACAGCAGTGGAAATCACCCCCGAACATCCGGTGCTGATTGACCGCTATCTGCTGGGGCGGGAAGTCGAGGTAGATGCCATCGGTGATGGTAAGGATATATTTATTCCTGGCATTATGGCCCATGTGGAGAGGGCGGGGGTGCATTCCGGGGACTCCATGGCGGTTTATCCGGCTCAGGGTTTAAGCCGGGAAGAGGAAGAACTGCTGGTGGATTATACCTTGCGGATCGGTCGGGCCTTGCAGGTATGTGGTCTTATCAATATTCAGTATGTGATCAGCAACGGTCAGGTTTATGTGCTGGAAGTCAACCCACGGGCGTCCCGGACGGTGCCGGTGTTGAGTAAAGTGACGGCAGTGCCCATGGTGGCGGTAGCTACCAAAGCCATGCTGGGAGAGAGCCTGACCAAACAGGGGTATTATCATGGCCTCAAGCCCCCCTCTCCCTGGATTACTGTCAAAGCCCCTGTTTTTTCCTTCGAGAAACTGGGCGGGGTGGAAATCTCCCTGGGCCCGGAAATGAAGTCCACCGGTGAGGTAATGGGCACAGCGGCGGAGTATCCTGCTGCCTTGCTGAAAGCCATGCAGGCCGCCAATATCAAGTTGCCTGCGGGCGGAACGGTGTTCTGGTCGGTAGCGGATTGGGACAAGGAGGAAGCGGCCCGGCTGGCTGCTCGCTTTGCTGCTTATGGCTTCCAGCTGGCAGCTGCAGGAGATACCTGGCGCTATTTCGCGGAACGGGGATTACAGGTAACGGAACTTGAAGAAGACCTGACAGCGATCAGAACTGGTCGCATTCAGCTGGTAATCAATACACCTACCCAGGGGAAAAATCCGGGGCGGCGGGGCTTCCAGCTGCGCCGCACGGCAGCAGAATATAGAATTCCGTGCTTAACTTCTCTGGATACGGCCAATGCGGTATTGCAGGTGCTGGAGTACCTGGCTGCCGGCGGCACGGCTGAACCCCTGGAACTGGCGGTATATACAGGTTAAGGAGGCATAAACAATGGCATTAGCATTAAATGAAATTCAAAAAGCCATGCAGGGGCGGGATTTTCTCTGCATGTCTGACTATACCAGAGAAGAGTTGAAGGAAATGATTGCTCTGGCTCTGCACCTGAAAAAAGAACAGAAAATGGGGGTATCCCACCCCATTTTACAGGGCAAAACCCTGGCCATGATTTTCCGCAAATCTTCGACCCGGACCAGGGTGTCCTTTGAAGTGGGCATGTATCAGTTAGGAGGCTATCCCCTCTTTTTGAGCAGCAATGATATTCAGCTGGGACGGGGGGAACCGATTGCTGATACTGCGCGGGTGCTGTCCCGCATGGTGGATGGCATCATGATCCGTACCTTTGCCCAGGCCGAGGTGGAGGAGCTGGCTCAGTTTGCCGATGTGCCGGTAATCAACGGCTTGACCGATCTGCTGCATCCCTGCCAGGTGCTGGCTGACCTGATGACCATCCAGGAATACAAAGGCAAGCTGGTTGGACTGAAGCTGGCCTATGTGGGGGATGGCAACAATATGGCCCATTCCCTGCTGATTGGTGGGGCCAAGATGGGGATGAAGGTAGCGGTGGCCAGCCCGGAAGGCTATCTGCCTCAGGCGGAAATTGTGGCTAAAGCTCAGGCCTTTGCCGCTGAAAGCGGTGGGGAAATTCTGGTTACTACTGATCCGGTGGAAGCAGTAACGGATGCCGATGTGGTCTATACTGATGTCTGGGCTTCCATGGGGCAGGAAGCAGAAGCCGAGGAGCGGGCCCGGATCTTCCAACCCTATCAGGTCAATGAGGAACTGGTAGCCAAAGCCAGGGCAGATTATCTCTTCCTGCACTGTCTGCCGGCCCACCGCGGGGAGGAAGTAACCGCCGGGGTAATCGATGGTCCCAATTCAGTGGTGTTTGATGAGGCAGAAAACCGGCTGCATGCCCAAAAGGCTCTGCTGGCCCTGTTGTTGTAGAACAGGCTTCCTCTCGCCCTGTCCAAATGATATAATGGGGACAAGGGGGGGGAGGATGGTGAAAAATAGAAATCCTAAACTGATCTGGTGGAACAGGATAGTTAACGCAGCTTTACTGGTAGTTATGCTGATTTCAGCCTATAGTTTATTCTTTCCGACAAGGGATCCCAATTATTTTAGTGGATCTGCCTTGCTGAAACAGGTGGAGCAATATGCCCGATCAGGCTTGGATAAAAAGGCACTGGAACAGGCCAATACCCTGGATTATACCAATATCTATACCATCGGCTTTGGCCAGGCTAACCTGCTTTCCCTGTGGCCACCCGGGACTGAGACCGTCAGGATGCTGGCCAAAGAACTACTACAACTTGAACCCGCGGATGATGCAGATTTCCGGCCCGAGTTTGCTGTACGCATCGGTTATGTGGAAGAAAAAGGTGATAATACGCGGCTTACCGGCTTTTATTATGACCGCCGCGGCCTGGTCAAAAGCGGTAATCAGGTTTACCGCCTGTCAGCGGCCGGACAGCAGTTGCTTAACCAGGAGCTAGATGGCTGGGTGGCATTAACGGAGGTTAGAAATGGGTTTTATTTAGCTGCTTGCCGGCGAAACTGGTCTGCTCTAGAGCGTTTTGCCGCACCGGCGGTAATAGAGGCAGTCCGGAAAGGTAAAATTCCCGCTGGGGAACCGGTGGAAATTGGATATAAGTTTAATGAGGTACAACATTCAGGAAAGAACCAATTTGTAGAGGCAAATATAGAGGATACTATAACTTTAAAAAACGGGCGTAAATTTGCTGCCAGGTTGACTTATAAGATAATTAACGGGCGCTGGCAAATTACCGGGTTGAATTAAAATACAGAAAAGGGTATAATATTTCCTGAGTTTTTATAAAAAGGAGACGGTTGGCGTGAAAAAAGTGGTGCTGGCATATTCGGGGGGATTGGATACTTCCATCATTATCCCCTGGTTAAAAGAAAATTACGGTTATGAAGTAATTGCCATGGTTGCCGATTTGGGGCAAGGGGAGGAACTGGCTCCCCTGGAGGAAAAGGCCATTAAATCCGGGGCCAGCAAGATTTATATTGAAGACTTGAAAAAGGAATTTGTTGAAGATTTCATCTGGCCTACTCTGAAAGCAGGGGCCGTTTATGAAGGCAAATATTTGCTGGGTACTTCCTTTGCCCGCCCCTTGATTGCCAAGCGGCTGGTGGAAATTGCTCGCCAGGAAGGGGCGGAAGCGGTGGCTCACGGAGCTACCGGCAAAGGCAATGACCAGGTACGGTTTGAACTGACCGTAAAAGCCCTGGCCCCTGATTTGAAGATCATTGCTCCCTGGCGCCTGTGGGATATCCGCTCCCGGGAAGATGCCATTGATTATGCCCAGGCCCGGGGTATTCCCGTACCGGTGACCAAGGCCCGGCCCTATTCCATGGACCGTAACCTCTGGCATTTGAGCCATGAAGGGGCTGATCTGGAGGATCCCTGGAATGAACCGCAAAAGGATGTATTGATGCTGATTACCCCGCCGGAAGAAGCTCCGGACCAGCCGACCTATGTGGAGCTGGAATTTGAACAGGGCATTCCGGTGAAGCTGAACGGTGAAGCTCTGGATGGGGTCAGCCTGATTGAGAAACTGAATGAAATCGCCGGTGCCAATGGTGTGGGTGTGGTAGACATGGTGGAAAATCGCCTGGTGGGGATGAAATCCCGGGGAGTTTATGAGACTCCGGCCGGCACTGTCCTCTATGCTGCCCACCGGGAATTAGAACTGCTCTGCCTGGACCGGGCCACTTTGCATTATAAGGACCTGGTAGCCCAGCGCTATGCTGAACTGGTATACGATGGGGTCTGGTATCATCCCCTGCGGGAAGCCATTGATGCTTTTGTCAATGTGACTCAGAAGACGGTGACCGGTACCGTACGGTTAAAGCTGTACAAAGGCAGTTGCACACCGGCAGGAGCCAGGTCGCCCTATTCCCTCTATCACCAGGAGCTGTCCACCTTTGGTCGGGACGAAATCTACAACCAGAAGGATGCGGAAGGCTTTATCAATCTCTTCGGCCTACCCCTGCTGGTACGGGCGATGATGGAGGAAAAAAATCGCAAATAGCGCAAGCAGCCGCCAGGCTCTGGCCATCGGGCCAGGCCTGGCTTCGTACTATCCAGCTAATTAACGAAGGAGGAGACAGAGGTGGGTAAACTCTGGGGTGGCCGCTTTGCCAAAACCACAGATAAACTGGTGGAGGATTTTCACTCTTCCATTCATTTTGATCAGCGCCTCTATCGCCAGGATATCCTGGGCAGTATTGCTCATGCCACCATGCTGGGCGAACAGGGGATTATCACTCCGGCTGAGGCGGACCAGATTATAGCTGGCCTGAAAGAGCTGCTGGCGGAGATTGAGGCCGGGAAAGTCCAATTTGATGTAGCTGCGGAAGATATCCATATGAATATAGAAAAGCTGCTGACTGAAAAAATCGGAGCAGTGGGGAAAAAGCTCCACACCGCCCGCAGCCGCAATGACCAGGTGGCCCTGGATATTCGCCTGTATCTGCGGGAGGAGATCGGACAAGTCAAACACCTGTTGCTGGAATTGATTGAAACCTTGCTGGAACTGGCCCAGCAACATACGGAGACGGTGATGCCCGGCTATACCCATTTACAACGGGCTCAGCCTATTACCCTGGCCCATCACTTGCTGGCCTATATTGCCATGTTCCAGCGGGATGTGGAAAGGCTGCAGGATGTCCTGAAGCGGGTAAATGTCTGTCCCCTGGGATCGGGGGCGCTGGCCGGCACCACTTTTCCCCTGAACCGGGAAAGGGTAGCTGAGTTACTGGATTTTCCGGCCATTACCATGAACTCTCTGGATGCCGTCAGTGACCGGGATTTTGCCATTGAATTCTGTGCTGCTGCTTCCCTGCTGATGATGCATCTCAGCCGTTTCAGTGAGGAAATCATCCTCTGGTCCAGCAGTGAGTTTGCTTTTATTGAACTGGATGATGCTTTCAGTACCGGCAGTTCCATTATGCCGCAAAAGAAAAATCCTGATGTAGCAGAACTGGTGCGGGGCAAGACCGGTCGGGTTTATGGTGACTTGATGGCCTTGCTGACAGTGATGAAGGGGTTGCCTCTGGCCTATAACAAGGATATGCAAGAGGATGAGGAAGCGCTCTTTGATGCCATCGATACGGTTAAGGGTTGTTTGCTGGTCTTTACTCCCATGCTGGCAACAATGAAGGTACGGGAAGATAATATGCGCAAGGCTGCTCAGGGTGGCTTCACCAATGCCACCGATCTGGCAGATTATCTGGCCAAAAAAGGGGTGCCTTTCCGGGAAGCCCATGAAATTGTGGGTAAAGCAGTGCTTTATTGTGTAGAGCAGGGCAAGGCCCTGGAGGAAGTAACACTGGAAGAATACCGGCAAATGTCACCGGTGTTTGCAGAAGACCTTTATGAGGCTATCAGTATTGATTACTGTGTCCAGGCCCGGCAGGTACCGGGAGGACCGGCGCCGGCAGCTGTCCGGATCGCATTGCAGCAAGTGGAAAAATGGCTGGCGGCCAGTAGACAATAGAGCTTGTGGGGAGGGAGTATGGTGAAAATCATTGTGCAGAAATTCGGCGGTACATCGGTAGCAGATGGGGAAGGCAGGGCCCGGGCTATTGAGCGCATTCTGGCCGCCAAAGCAGAAGGCTATCAGCCGGTGGTAGTGGTTTCAGCTATGGGGCGCAAGGGGGCTCCCTATGCTACTGACACCTTGATTAGCCTGGTGAAAGAAATTAATCCAGAGGTTAATCCCCGGGAGCTGGATTTGCTCATTTCCTGCGGAGAGATTATCTCTACAGTAGTTATGGCTCATACCCTCAATAGCATGGGCCACCCGGCCATTGCTTTAACTGGCGGCCAGGCCGGGATCAAGACTGATGCCAATTTTGGCAATGCCCAGATTTTAGAGGTTGACCCCATGCCCATCCTGCGCCAGGTAATGGATGATAAAATTGTGGTGGTTGCGGGCTTTCAGGGGATAGCTCCTGATGGCAGCATAACAACCCTGGGCCGGGGCGGCAGTGACACTACCGCTACCGCACTGGGGGCAGCCTTACAGGCTGAAGTGGTGGAAATCTATACCGACGTGGATGGGGTAATGACCGTTGATCCCCGGGTGGAGCCGGAAGCCAAGATTCTGGATGAAATTTCCTATCGGGAAGTGTGCGAAATGGCCTATCAGGGGGCGAAAGTTATTCATCCGCGGGCCGTTGAAGTGGCCATGAGCCGCCAGGTACCCATTCGCATTAAAAATACCTTTTCTGATGCCAAAGGTACCCTCATTTCCCAGTCTGCTGCTGAACGGGTCATTACCGGGATTGCCCACCTTACCGGGCTCAGCCAGGTCCGGGTTCTTTCCAGCCGGGATGGTCAGCAAAACTGGCAGCTGGTGCGAGTCAAGCTGTTCCGGGTGCTGGCGGAAAAGGGCATCAGTGTGGATGTAATCTCTGTTCTGCCCGATGGGGTATACTTTACGGTGTCTCAGGCCGATGGTTTTAAAGCCTGTCAATACCTGCATGAAGCAGGATTCGCCTGTGAACTGGTGGAAAACTGTGCCAAGGTATCGGTTATCGGTGCCGGGATGCAAGGGGTTCCAGGGGTAATGGCGGAAATCATGGAAACCCTCTATAGTGCCGGAATAGATATCCTGCAAACTTCGGACTCGGATATCACTATTTCCTTCCTGGTACCGGAAAGTCAATTGAAAGAAGCGGTTCATGTTTTGCACCGCAAGTTAGGCTGGTAAGAGAGCAGGGTTCGCCCTGCTTTTTTCCTCATCAGGCAGGAAAACTGATGATGAGGGCGAATAGTATAAGATTATGCCGTTAAGGTAAAGTAGGGAAAGGGGAAGGTTTATGCAGTATATCAGCACCAGGAATAATTTCCGGCCGGTCAGCGCTGCAGAAGCCATCAATCTGGGCATGGTGCCTGCTGGAGGCTTGTTTGTGCCGGAAAGTTTTCCGCAATTCAGCAGGGAAGAGTTGACGGAACTGGTGGAAAGTTCGTACCAGGAGCTGGGAGCAGCCATCCTGGAGCGCTATCTGACCGATTATAGTCGGGAAGAAATTCGCACTTGTTTACAACGGGCCTATAATGCCAGCAGTTTCGCTCATCCGGAAATGGCCCCGGTGGTTTCACTGGCGGAAGACATCCACATCCTGGAACTCTGGCATGGGCCCACGGCAGCCTTCAAGGATATGGCCCTGCAGCTGCTGCCCCATTTGCTGGTGACAGCCAGACACAAACTGGGAGCGTCCAGGGAACTGGTAATTCTGGTGGCCACTTCCGGAGATACCGGCAAAGCCGCTCTGGAAGGGTTCAAGGATGTTCCCGGTATTCGCATTATGGTCTTCTATCCTCAGGGGGGAGTAAGTCAGGTCCAGGAACGGCAGATGCTCACCACCGGTGGACAGAATACCCGCGTAGTTGCTGTAACTGGCAATTTTGATGATTGCCAGAATGGGGTCAAGGCCATTTTTGCTGACGCAAGTTTGCGGAACTATCTGGCTGACAGGGGCTTTGAGCTTTCATCAGCCAATTCCATCAACTGGGGGCGCCTGGTACCGCAGATTATCTATTATTTCAGTGCCTACTTGCAGCTGGTGCGACGGGGCCGAATTGTGCTGGGCGACGAGGTCAATGTGGTGGTACCCACCGGAAACTTCGGCAATATCCTGGCGGCCTGGTATGCCAGAAGGATGGGGCTGCCGCTGGGCAAGCTGATCTGCGCCTCCAATGAAAATAATGTACTGACTGATTTTTTCCGAAACGGTACCTATGACCGGCGCCGCCAGTTCAAACTGACCAACAGCCCTTCGATGGATATCCTTATTTCCAGTAACCTGGAACGTTTTCTCTATGACTTAACTGGAGGGGATGGGGAGAAAATCACCCTCTGGTTTAATCAGCTGGCAGAAACGGGGCATTATACGGTGGATGAGCAGACCCGCCAGGCCATAGCGGAAGTACTCTGGGCCGGCTGGTGTGACCAGGAAGATACACTGAAGACCATTGCTGAAGTGTTTGACCGTTATCACTATACCCTGGATACCCATACGGCCGTTGCCTACAAAGTTTACCAGGATTTTCTTCAGGCCAGTGGTGATAAGCGGCCTGCGGTAATTGCCGCTACTGCCAGTCCCTTTAAATTTGTCAGCAGTGTGCTGTCCGCTCTGGTCAGCGCCGGGGACAGAGAGGGGCTGGATGAATTTGAACAGCTGAATATGCTCAGCCGCATTAGCGGCCTGCCCCTCCATCCCGGTTTGGCTGGCCTTAAGGAAAAAGAGGTGCGCCATAACTGGCAGGCTGGCAAGATGGAGCTGAAATCCCAGCTGCTTTGCTGGCTGGGTTTATAGGAGGAAAAGAAAACGATGTCTTTACCCAGTAAGGAACAGAAAGAAAGCTATGTACGGGAAATGTTCAATGCTATTGCCCGCCGCTATGATTTGATGAATACCCTGATGACCTTTGGGCTGGACCGGCGCTGGCGCCGCTTTGCCGTAGCCCGTTCCGGTATGGGACCTGGAAAACAGGCTCTGGATATTTGCTGTGGTACCGGCATGCTGGCCATGGCCCTGGCAGAAGCCGGTGGTCCTACAGGCAGGGTGGTTGGTCTGGATTTTTCGGAAAATATGCTGGCTGTAGCCCGGGAAAACCTGCGCCATTTTCCCCTGCAGGAGAATATCACCTTGATTCAGGGCAATGCCATGGCCCTGCCCTTTGCCGACAATAGCTTTGATTGTGTAACTGTGGGCTGGGGCCTGAGGAATGTACCTGACCTGGACCAGGTCTTGCGGGAAATGACCCGGGTGGTAAAGCCCGGGGGCATGGTGGTCAGCCTGGATATGGCTAAACCCAGTGCTCCGGTTTTTAAGGAACTCTACTGGTTTTATTTCGAGAAACTGGTCCCGCTGATGGGAAAATTCTGGGCCGGAAGGGCCAGTGCCTACAGCTATCTGCATGACTCGGCCAGGGTTTTCCCCCATCAGGCTGAGCTGGCCCGGCGCTTTGCTGCTGCCGGTCTGGTGGATTGTCGCTACCATGATTTGACCGGCGGCGTGGTAGCGGTAGTGGAAGGACGGAAACCCCGGTAAAAAAGCTCCTGCCCTGGTTGGGAGGGCAGGAGTTTTTACTTTAAAGATAAATCATTTTTCTGGTCATACCACCATCGATAATGAAGTTTTGCCCGGTAATAAACCCGCTTTCGTCGGAAAGCAAAAACCAGGCCAGGGCAGCTACATCTTCAGCTTTGCCCACCCGGCCGACTGGATGTTGCTGATGGTCACTGCTGGTTAGAGCTTCTGGATTATTTACTTCAATCCAGCCAGGGCTGATGCAGTTAACCCTCACTTCCGGGCCCAGGCTCATGGCCAGGGCGTGGGTTAAGGCATAGATGCCCCCTTTGGAGGCAGAATAGGCTTCTGTATTGGGTTCGGACATGAAGGCCCGGGTAGAGCAGAGGTTGACAATTGCCCCCTGCCGTTCTCTGAGGTGGGGGGCAGCATATTTAGTGCACAGGAAAGTTCCTGTCAGGTTAACGGTTATGACCCGTTCCCATTCAGCTAAAGTCAATTCAGCCAATGGCTTGTTACATGATATGGCTGCATTATTGACCAGATAATCTATGCCCCCAAAATAAGCGACGGTAGCCTGTATTGCTTCCCTTACCTGGGGTTCTGAGGCGATATCGACCAGGAAGAATTTAATTTTGCCATGATGCTGCAGTTCCGCTTCTGTTTCCTTTCCGGCCTGTTCAGCGATATCCCAGATAGCGACCTGAATTTGTTGCTGAAGTAGTTTAAGGGCAATAGCTTTACCAATACCATGGGCGCCACCGGTAATAATAGCTGTTTTCTTCATGGTTATCTCCTTTCTAGAAACTGACTTAAAATCACTTCGCCATAATCCTTTTTCTCAGCAAAAGGCCCCGGATCCCAGTCAGACAGCCTGATCCGGGGCTGCCAGCCTTCGTGAAAGTAAAGTTCGGCTCCGCAGGCTTGTGTAGCCAGCAGCCACTGCCGGACCAGTTCATCTTCTCCCAGATTGACGATAGTATTGCGCAGCCTGGTAAAGTTTTTGCCCGCCGGGGAACAGAGATAGGTTTGACAAACCAGCGGCCGGGCCTGATAAACCCGGCAGGTGCCGGTAGTTTGATCCAGAAAGATACAGGCGCCCTGTTCGTCTCTAGCCAGACTGATATCCACCGCCCTGCCCTGGACATAAATGTAAGCATGGCTGTTGAGAAAAGAGAGCAGCTGGGCAGGAGCAGGGTACTGGCCATGGAGATGGCGGTATAATACAAGAACGTCAATATAGGTTAGCGGGATTCGCTCATAACAACAGAGGTCACAGCCTTTACATTGCCGCACAGGGGCTCTGGTCCGCCGGGACGGACCATTTTCGATGAATTCATTAATCGCCTGTAAATAGTCTGCTATCGTGGCAGAAGGGTCCAGGATGCGCAGGTCATAGCCCTGGTTGCCTTTGATTTCTGCTGGAAAAATTTCAACTTTCATTGCTGGCCTCCAATCCCTGTTGATTTGCCCATTTTCCCGAATTTTGCTATAATGAAATTTATGAATTGCCGAGAAAATGCCAATAAGGAAGGTGAAACCATGATCACCAAACAGGATGTCGAACACGTCGCCATGCTGGCCCGTTTGGAGCTGACTGAAGAAGAAAAAGAGATGTTTACCCAGCAGCTCAATGCTATTTTAGAATATGCTGACCAGTTGAAGCAACTGGATACCAGTGAGATTCCTCCCACTGCCCACGCTATTCCCATGCAAAATGTCTTCCGGGATGATGAGGTCAAGCCCGGTTTAAGCAATGAGGAGGCTGTGGCTGCTGCGCCGGAAGCAGAAGATGGCTTCTTTAAAGTGCCGAAAATAGTCTAAGGAGGGACAGGCATTGAGTTTACATACATTGACGGTGGAACAGGCCAGTCAAATGCTGGTCAGGAAAGAAATCAGCAGTGTGGAGCTGACCCGGGCCATCCTGGACAGGATTGAGCAGGTGGACAATCAGGTCCAGGCCTTTGTCACTGTTACCAGAGAACAGGCTCTGGCCCAGGCGGAGGAAATTGACCGCAGACGGCAACAGGGGGAAGAACTGGGACCGCTGGCCGGGATTCCCTTTGCTCTCAAGGACAATATGTGTACCAGAGGGATTCGCACTACCTGCTCGTCTAAAATATTACATAATTTCATTCCCCCCTACAATGCCACAGTCTGGGACAGGCTGCAGGCAGCCGGGGCGGTTCTGGTGGGCAAAACCAACCTGGATGAGTTCGCTATGGGTTCATCCACGGAGAATTCAGGCTTTTTCCCTACCCATAACCCCTATGACCTGGAGCGGGTGCCCGGAGGGTCTTCCGGGGGTTCGGCTGCAGCAGTGGCAGCCGGGGAGGCGCTGTTTTCCCTGGGTTCCGATACCGGGGGCTCTATTCGCCAGCCGGCGGCTTTTTGCGGGCTGGTAGGATTAAAGCCCACTTATGGCCTGGTTTCCCGCTATGGCCTGATCGCTTTTGCTTCCAGTCTGGATCAGATCGGTCCTTTTGCCCGTACGGTACGGGATTGTGCCCTGATTACTCAGACCATTGCTGGCCACGACCCCAAAGACTCCACTTCGGCAGGCTTGCCTGTGCCTGACTATCTGCAGGCTTTAGAAGGCGGGGTCAAAGGGCTGAAAGTAGGGGTACCGAGGGAATATTACCAGGTAGAAGGTATTCAGCCGGAAATTCGGGCCGCAGTGGAGAAGACCATCAAGGCTCTTGAAGATCTGGGGGCAGAGGTAGGGGAATGTTCTTTGCCCCATACCAGGTATGCTCTGGCAACCTATTACCTGATTGCCCCGGCGGAAGCCAGCTCCAACCTGGCCCGTTATGATGGCGTGCAATACGGCCTCAGGGTTGAAGGGGAAGACATCGTGGAGATGTACAAAAAGACCCGCAGTCAGGGATTTGGCCCGGAAGTCAAGCGTCGCATCATGCTGGGGACTTATGCATTGAGTTCCGGCTACTATGATGCCTATTATCTCAAAGCTTTAAAGGTACGGACCTTAATTAAACAGGATTTTGACCAGGCGTTTGCCCGGTTTGATGTATTGCTTTCACCTACTACTCCGACGGTAGCTTTCAAATTCGGGGAAAAGGCTGCCGATCCCATCTCCATGTATCTGTCCGATATCTTTACCATGTCCTCCAACCTGGCAGGGATTCCGGCCATCAGCATACCGGTAGGGCTGACAGATGGCTTGCCAGTGGGGGTGCAATTTATGGGCAAGGCCTTTGACGAAGCCACCCTGTTCCGGGTCAGCTATGCAGTGGAACAGGCCTTGTTGCCGGCCCCATTGTATCCCCAACTGTAATTGCGGAGGTGTGGAAGATGCCATTAAAGGATTACGAGATCGTCATCGGTCTGGAGGTTCACGTTGAACTGAAAACTAAATCCAAGATCTTTTGCAGCTGCCCTACCGAATTCGGCGGGAGCCAGAATACGCATGTCTGCCCTGTTTGCCTGGGTTTGCCAGGGGTTTTGCCTGTCCTGAACCGGCGAGTAGTGGAATATGCCATTAAGGCTGGTTTGGCCTTGAACTGCGAAATCGCTGAATTCAGCAAGTTCGACCGCAAAAACTATTTTTATCCTGACTTGCCCAAGGCCTATCAGATTTCCCAGTACGATTTGCCCATAGCCAAAAACGGCTATCTGGAAATCGAAGTAAATGGCGAAACCAAACGAATCGGTATCACCCGTATCCACATGGAAGAGGATGCTGGCAAGCTGGTGCACCAGGGTGCTGCCAATATCAGCGGGGCTGATTATTCTCTGGTGGATTATAACCGGACGGGAGTGCCGCTGATTGAGATCGTCTCCGAACCGGATTTGCGCTCACCGGAAGAGGCGCGCCTGTATCTGGAAAAACTGAAGGCGATTATCCAGTATACCGAGATTTCCGATTGCAAGATGGAAGAGGGCTCTTTGCGCTGTGATGCCAACGTTTCCTTACGGCCTATTGGCAGCAAGGAATTTGGCACCAAAACGGAGCTGAAGAATATGAACTCCTTTAAGGCCCTGCAACGGGCCCTGGAGTATGAAGTGGAACGCCAGGCTGCCATCCTGGATGAAGGGGGCAGAATCGTTCAGGAAACCCGGACCTGGGATGAAAACCGGGGGGTAACCCTGAGCATGCGCTCCAAGGAAGAAGCCCATGATTACCGCTACTTCCCGGAGCCGGACCTGGTTCCGCTTGTAATCGACCGGGCCTGGGTGGAGGAAATACGCCGTTCCTTGCCGGAACTGCCGGACGCCCGGCAGCAGCGTTATATTCAGGAACTGGGCCTGCCCGCTTATGATGCCGGCGTGATCACCGCTTCCAAAGCGATGGCCGACTATTTTGAGGCCTGTCTGCAGTACCATCACGATGCCAAGGCCATCAGCAACTGGCTGATGGGGGAATTCTCCCGCCTGCTGAATGCGGAGGGGATGGAAATCCAGCAGTCCAGGATTAAGCCACAGCAGCTGGCCCAGCTTTTGAAGCTGCAGGAGAACGGTACTATCAGTGTCAAGATTGCCAAGACGGTGTTTGAAGAAATGTTTGCTACTGGCCGGGAACCGGAGGAAATCATCAAGGAGAAAGGGCTGGTGCAAATCAGTGACGAGGGGGCCCTGGCGGCCATTGTGGCTAAAGTAGTTGAGGCCAATCCCCAGTCGGTAGCGGACTACAAGGCCGGGAAAGAAAGAGCTATCGGCTTCCTGGTCGGTCAGGTGATGAAGGAAACCAGAGGCAAGGCCAATCCCCAGCTGGTGAACAAATTGCTGGTGGAGTATTTGAACAAATAACGAAAAGTTCGGGCTGTCGACAAAGTTTCGGCAGCCTATTTTGTTGGTTTTTGTCGCCTTGTATACAGGATTTGGCAGCAGGAAATCAGGGAGAGGAGGGGAATATGTCATAAAAAACCAGCAAGGGGGAGTTGTTTGTGAAAAAAGTCCTTATCTCTTTTTTATTTGTGGTGTTTTTATTGCCAGCGACGATGGTCTGGGCCTGGGAGGACCATATCATCCTGGGGCGTACCTATGATGGGGAGGTGGATACCACCCATACCATTCCCGGCTATACCCTGGAGCAAATGCTGAAGTTTCTTTACTATGAGGCTAGCAATGTCGAGGAGATCCTGGCTATTGATGGAGTGCCCATCAGCAAAACAGCATGGAAGAAGTACGGGGGAAAAATCAATCCGAAGGTGAAAAAGCCCGACCCTATTGATACTACGCCGAGGGATCCGAGTATACCGATAGAAGTTAGTTTTTCCAACGGACATGTATTGTTTTTTCTGGATCAAAAGCCGGTGATGTACAAGAACAGGGTGATGGTACCTTTAAGAAGGCTGGCAGAGGCTTTCCGGGCTAACCTGGAATGGGATGGCCGGGAGCAAAAAATTACACTGCAGAGGGATAATACGATGATAATAGTTAAGATTGGTTCCAACAAGATGATTATTAATGGGGAAGAGAAAACGATGGATGTAGCGCCATATATTCTGAACAAAAGAACGATGGTTCCGGTCAGGTTTATCAGTGAGGCATTTGGCCATAAAATTTACTGGGACGGAAATGCAATGGCCGTAATTATTTATGTTGATACAGATTTCGAACCTGGAGGATATAGTCAATGAGAAAAAGATTTATTTACCATTTTTTGTTCATTTTCATATTTTTTAATGCAGCTAGTGCGAATCTCAATATAGATCACGAAGATTCTATTATGTTCGGTAATAAAGAAAATAGAAAACGAATATTTTATGATCCCACCTTTCCGCCTATTACCACCCAGTGGCAGGTGCAGCTGGCGCCAGCGGGTAAACCCGGGGAACCACCTATCCTGGGCCAGCCGGTTATTCTCAGCCAGGAGCAAAAAATCTACATCAAAGCCGGCCAGGAAATCCTGGCCTTAAACCTTAACAGCGGCCAGATCCTCCAGCGCAAGCAGATTGAAACCGCAGCTACCTTTCCTTCCATCTCCTCACCCACCTACAGGCAGGGCCGCCTCTTCTTTGGCACCAGGGCTAGTGGCATCTACGCCCTCAATAGCAGCCTGGCCCAGACCCTCTGGCATCTGCCCCTGACCGCTAAAGTTTCCTCCTCACCCCTGCTGGTGGACAACCTGGTCATCCTCGGGGCCACCAATCAACGCACTTACCTTATAGACCAGCTCCAGGGGACTCAAATAGGCAGCTCACCCATCTTACAGCAAGGGGAAATCACCTCTTCCCCTTGTCTGTTTGGCAATGCTTTTGCTATCGGTGTGGATGGAACGGCTCTAAATGGCTCGGTCCAGGCCTATGACCTGCAGGGACGGCTGCTCTGGACCTATAACACCAAAACCGGGGTACCGGCTTCTATAGCCACTGATGGCAATTATCTTTATTTTTCCGATAAAAAAGGCCGCTTCTATGCCTTAAATGCTCGTACCGGCAGAAGGCAGTGGTTGAATGAAAGTTTCTTTAAACCGGCCAATTTCATCAACAACTCCCCCGCCCTTTATCAAAACCGCCTCTATTTCGTTATTAACCAGTACAACGGCCAAAAAGCCAGAGTAGTTTGTCTCAACAGCACCAATGGCCTTCCCCTTGCCGGCTGGCTTCAGCGGGACCTGGCGGCGGATAGCTGGGTTTCGCCTATCATCTGGTCAGCTGCCAATTTGCTGCTGGTAGCAGATGATAGCGGTACTGTCTATGGCCTGGATCTCACAACCGGCCAGGAGCGGCCCTGGTATTATGACCGGCAACAGGGCAAGACCGTCAGCCGGGTTAACCTGGGAGCTCCGGTTACAGGGGAAATGGCTTTAGCAGGGGGATATTTGCTGGTAGCCACCCTGGATGGTAAGTTACACGCTTTCGGTAACCAGGGCCTGCAAAACCTGATGGTCTCCGGTTTAACCAGCAGCAGCCAGGAGATAGAGAAAGGCAAGACCTATCAGACCCGGCTGCTGGTCAGTGCCCGCGATGTTAGCCGGCCGC
>NZ_BDLQ01000007.1:55095-184682 GCF_002049255.1 Carboxydocella sp. ULO1
TAACAAAACTGGAACTAAAGCTGGACGGTCAGACGGTGGCCAGCCAGAACCTGACCATAAGCCCCGGTGATGGCAGGCCCTGGCAGGAACGGGGTCGGACCGTAGAGGTGGAAATCCACTGGCAGGTCCCGGCTAATCTGCCGGAAAAAGATAGCCATACTCTGACCGCCATCGTTAATGGGGACCGGCAGGCCCACTGGCTGAATCAGAGCCAGCCTTTTGTAGAAACCACTTATGCCGATAATACCACCAGTTTAAAGCTCAATGGTTCCCTGGTTAACCTTAGAATGCTCAGCTTATCTTACCCGTCTCCCATCAGTCCCGGACAGAGCTACCAGGGGACAGTACAGGTGGAAAACCAGGGTAGCCGCCCGTTATCGACAACACTGAAACTGACCCTTAACCAGCGTCAGGTAGCATTATTGCCTGTAACCCTGGTAGCGAAGGAAAAGAAGGCGGTCAGCTTTGCCATCAAGGCACCGAACACTACCGGTTCCTTTAACCTAACTGCATGGATTAATCCTGACCGTCAGATTAAGGAGAAAAACTATCAGGACAACAGTCTGAGCAAGGCCATCCAGGTTCGTCAGGAAGTTAGGGAAGAACAGGGCCAGCTGACCGTCAGCGGCAGGGCGGAACCGGCCCAGATCAAAGCCGGACAGGTATTTGCCCTGGTGGTGGAAACGGCCACCACCCCTTATACCTGGGAAGAAACTGTTTATGAACAGCAGCCTGATGGCAGTGTTGTAGAAAAGAAAGTTAGACGAAGTCGGCCCTGTCCGGGAGCAAAATATGTACAGGCCCGCTTTCCTGATGGACAGCAGGTGCTGCTGGAACCGACAAATCCGGCCGGGACACCGGCTAACACCTGGCAGTTGCCTGTTAATCCCCGGTCGAAAAACAGAGCTCGCATCCATTTCACTGATCCCTATTTACCGGATGGACTTTATCCGGTTACCATTATCGCTGCTGGTGCTGGCGATGATGGTAACCTTTCGGCCCGCACGGTGATAAAGGTGGTGATTAAGGGCAGTATACTGGAAGGAATTAAGAGCAGATTGACATATTGAGAGTTAAGGGACAGGTTTCGACAGTATATCGACAACCTGTCCCTTATTATTCGGTATAGGTTGGGAGAGCAAAGGCAATGATGGTGAAAAATGTCGCAAGAAAAAATGTCATCTCATACCAACTTCGACAAAGAAAATCAGCCCCGTAAGGTATAATTCCTTATGGGAAGGAGGTGAATAGAGGGAAGTGATTGATTGCATAAACCGGAGTTTTAAAGTTTTGAAAGGAGGAGCGCGGATGAGAAAAGGGTGGATTCTTTTGCTGATGACCGCATTGCTGCTGGTCATTGGCAGTGGCACGGCCTTGGCTGCGGCCTTTACTATGCCTTATGTGCCGCAGAATGAAGGTTTGTATGATACCACCTGGGAGTTTTTGAGCCGTCCTGATTGTGAACAGTGTCACGGCTCCAACCTGGCCGATCGCCACCATAGTATTGACTTTGTTAAAATCGAAGGTAATTGTTATCGCTGTCACGGGTTTGAAAATGGCACCATCCAGCCGGTGCCCCGGGAATGTACAACCTGTCACACCGAAAGCCCTCACCACAAGACCGTAGATGCGATTGAGGGCCGGTGTACTGCTTGTCACGATCCTAATGTAGTTAGTGACTTTGGTTCCAAACCACTGCCTACTTATGATGCATCCTTAATCACTCCGGCCATTGCTGATTGCCGGAATTGCCATGCTACCAATGCTTCGGCTGATTTACCCAAACCGATCTTCAAGCCTGGCCCGGTAGATGACCCGAGTGAAAATAGTACTCACCATTATGTAGCTAATGCGGGTATAGATTGTGCCAAGTGTCATTTCGGCAATGTCAGCGCCCCCGTGCGGGATTGTGAGCAGTGCCATGATATCGGCACTTTGCACACCATTAAAGGCCACACTGTTGATGAAACTGGTAACATGCTGGTGGAAAGATGTCAGGGGTGCCATTCCAATTTGATTGCCGAAATGGCTCCGCCCCAGCCAGTTGCTGTGCCTACTATCGACAGTTTTGATATTTATGAAGGACCGATACTGGCCAAGGTAACTGCAACCGGTACCAACTTTGGTGAATTTATTAAAGGTTATTCCAAAGTAATGTTTGGAAATGCTGAGGCTCCGATTGACTACTGGACTGATAACCAGGTAGTCTTTACTGTGCCCATGGTTAACTCAGGCAAGTATAATGTGCGTCTGGTAAACATGAAAGGTGAAAGTCCGCAGTATCGGGTCTTTACTGTTTGGGCCCGTCCGCAAATCAATAACGTCGCTCCAGCAGATGTAGTGTACAAAGCCGGTGGTGAGGTGACTATCACCGGTAAGAACTTCCTGGTTCCGGCAGTGGACAGTGTCAAGCTGAGCTATGGTGCTACTCAGATACCGGTAGAATTTACGGTAGTGGACAATAACACCATCAAGTTCACTGTACCGACTACCTTGAGTCCTGGTTCCTACAGTGTGAGGGTATCCAGCCCGGCCGGAGAAGCTTCCGGGGCTATAGGTGGTACCAATATATTGAATGTCTGGGGTGTGCCTTATCTGGGTTCGATCAGTCCTACTACCGCTAAAGTCGGTTGGACAATATCCGCTATTGGTTACAATTTTGGGGCGCAACAGGGTGCCAGCCAGATCCTGGTTGACGGGGTGCCTGTACCGGCTACCTTCTGGAGTTCTACAAAAATTCAGTTCAAGGTACCCGCTGGGCTTACAGTAGGATATCACAAAGTAAAAATTAAAACTTTTGGTGGCGTAACCGCAGAAAAGACTTTCAAGGTTTACTAAATATTTCAGCCGCACTTCCTCTGTGAAGTGCGGCTTTTCCCCTTAGCTAGTCAGGAAGGCAGGGATTTAAATGAAAAGAGCAATTTTATTTTTATATACCTTAATTTTATTTCTTCTAACCGGACAAGCCTGGGCCCAAACTACCCAGCAGCTGGGCTTTCCGGATCGTACCTATGGTGCACTCACAGAAATGGACTGCCGCAGTTGTCACGGCAGTACTACGCAGAACCGGCATCATTTGAGCTTGAAAGCACTGGTAGTTACCTGTGATTACTGTCACCAGTCTCAGGAGGGGAAAATAACCGCAGTCAGTGATTGCAAAATCTGCCATGTGAAAGACAGTCACCATCTGACTCAGGAAGCCCAGTTGGGTCAATGCACTGCCTGTCATTACGGGGATGTGGTAGATGACTATGGGTTAGCAACAACAGCAGTCACTGATGCGGATATCAATAAATGCCGGCTGTGTCATACAGAAGGGTTGACTTCTTTACACCATGAGGAGGGATTACAGCAGTGTTCCTGGTGCCACAGCAGCAATTCCGGGGGCATATCAGTAAGTCGCTGTCTTTCCTGCCATCAGTCCAGCAAGCTGCATCTCCTGCACGGTGGGGAATGCAACCAGTGTCATGGTAGTGGCACATCTCTGCCGGACCCGGAATTGCCCCAGCCCCGGCCGGTTTTGGTGCAAATAAGCGCTACCGAAGCCAGTCCTGGAGCAATTCTAAGCCTGAATGGAACCGGTTTTGGTGGTTCAGGCTGGGTACAAATAGGGCCACTAAAGGCAGAACTCTTACAGTGGTCGAATAACTATTTGCAAATCCGCCTGCCTGATCTCAATGCCGGCAATTATCCGGTAACAGTAGTTAACAGCAATGGCAGCAGCAATCAGCTCAATATTACTATCCTTGCGCCTGCGGTAGCAACCCGGCCGGAAATACATGGGATGCCGGATAAAACTTATGAAGAAGTAGGGGAAGAAGAGTGCCGGAACTGTCATGGTACCTCCACTGCGGACCGTCATCATCTGGCGGCAGCAGCTGATCAGCGGGATTGTTCTGCCTGTCATTTGCTGACGGCACCGGGACAGGTAGAAGTGGTAAGGAAGTGCCAGCAGTGTCATGCCAGCAGTCCCCATCACCGGAGAAATGAAGCTTTGAGCGGTCAGTGTACAGCCTGCCACTTGCCGGCACTGGTGCAGGACTGGGATATTAACAGTAATGGGACCATTGTGGAGAATACGGCCATGATACCGGGTTTACGCAGTTGTGAACAATGCCATCCTTATCCCGGGCCAGGGCAAAACCACCATGGTACTGGTCTGGAAAACTGCAACCTTTGCCACGAAATCAAGGATAAATGGGCCATCCGGCGCTGTCAGGCCTGTCATCGGTCAGAATTGTTGCATGGCCAGGTCGGACATAAGCTGGCGGCGGATTGTGGCAAATGCCATGCTGGGGGTCTGGCTTCATCCCTGGCTGAGGCGATTGCACCAAATGCTACACCGGTAGTGCTACAAATAGAACCTGAACAGAGTTACGCTGGCGATACAGTTACAATCAGTGGGGCTGGCTTTGGAACCGGGCCGGGTCAGGTGCAGATTGGCAGCACTCTGGCTGCGGTCACCAGCTGGAATGAGAACAATATCCAGATCACAATTCCGTCCTTGCCCCCTGGGAGTTACCAGCTTACAGTGGTGAAGAACGGCGTAATCAGTAATGCCCGCGGGTTTACGGTACTGGAATGGGCCCAGTTGAGTGGTCAGGTGATGTCAGCCAGCCTTGCGCCACTGGAAGAGGCGGTGGTTTATGTTGGCACCACCAGATTGCGTACCAATGAGAAAGGTTATTTCAGTCTCGGCAAGCTGGCACCAGGGGTATATAATGTTACGGCCCGCAAGGAAGGGCTAACTGCCCAGCAAGTTGTCAGCCTGGTCGCAGGGGAGAAAAAATCCATTCAGATGATTGCCAGCAAGAAAGGCTGGACATCAGAAAAAGGAACATATTACAGGGGAACAATCGCCAGGAAAAATACTGTATACACCAATGCACACAACGATGTTTCGACAAAATGGACTATAAAAAAATAGGCCAATCCCTTGATATTCTCCTTCGCTACCATTATAATGTTTGATATACAACAGTTTTACTGGCGAGGGAGGGTATGACGGTGGTAAACAGAAAAATTTACATTGTGGATACCACATTGCGGGACGGGGAGCAGACGGCGGGAGTAGTATTTGCTAACAAGGAAAAAGTACGGATTGCCCGCATGCTGGATGAAATCGGAGTGGACCAGATTGAATGCGGGATTCCGGTTATGGGTGGCGATGAAAAAGAAGCGATTAAGGAAATTTGCCGACTGGGTTTGCGCTGCAGTGTTATGGCCTGGAACCGGGCGGTAGTGCGGGATATCCAGGAATCCATTGATTGCGGTGTGGATGCAGTGGCTATTTCCATTTCCACCTCGGATATTCATATCAAATACAAGTTACAGACCTCCCGGGAATGGGTACTGGAAAACATGGTCAAGGCCGTGGAATATGCCAAAAGTCAGGGAGTTTATATTTCTGTTAATGCTGAGGATGCCTCCCGGACGGACATGGACTTCCTGATTCAGTTCGCCAAACTGGCCAAGGAAGCCGGGGCCAACCGCCTGCGTTACTGTGATACTATCGGCATCCTGGATCCTTTTACTACTTACAATAATGTCAAAACTCTGATCGACTCTGTAGGCATTGATGTGGAAATGCATACCCACAATGACTTTGGCATGGCCACAGCCAATGCCCTGGCCGGGGTGAAGGCGGGAGCCAACTACGTGGGCGTAACGGTAAACGGACTGGGCGAAAGAGCCGGTAATGCCGCTCTGGAAGAAGTGGTTATGGCCTTAAAAATCCTCTATGGAATCGATCTTAATTTTAAAACCGAGCGCTTCCGTGAATTATCCGAGTATGTGGCCATGGCTTCCAACCGGGAATTGCCGGCCTGGAAAGCTATTGTCGGTACCAACATGTTTGCCCATGAATCGGGGATTCACGCTGATGGTGCATTGAAAAACCCCCTGACCTATGAAGTCTTTAAGCCAGAAGATGTGGGTCTGGAACGGCAGATTGTGATAGGCAAACACTCCGGTACTGCTGCCATCAAGAAAAAATTTGCCGAATATGGGGTTAACCTGTCAGAGGAAGATGCCGCTGCTATTCTGGAAAAGGTACGGGCCACGGCGGTGGAACTGAAACGGTCCCTGTTTGATAAGGAATTGATCTTCATCTATGAAGAATATCTGGAAAAGAGGGAGCGCGGTGAGTTATAAAGTTGTTTTGTTACCTGGAGACGGGATAGGTCCCGAAGTAACAGCAGCGGCAGTGGAGGTGCTGGAAGCTACCGGGGTGGATTTTGAGTGGATTGAACTGGAGGCAGGGGCGGCAGTACTTGAACGCGAAGGTACCCCCTTGCCCCAGCGAGTTATCAATCAGATTAAGGAAATTGGTCTGGCCTTGAAAGGGCCAATTACTACCCCGGTGGGAACGGGGTTTCGCAGTGTGAATGTAACCTTGAGGCAGGAACTGGACCTTTATGCCAATGTACGCCCGGCCCGGAATCTCCCGGGGGTACCCAGCCGTTATACCGGGGTTGATATTGTCATCTTCCGGGAGAATACCGAGGACCTTTATGCTGGCGTGGAACACCGGGTGGGCAAGGATGCAGCTGAAAGCATTAAAATCATCACCCGGGAAGCCAGTATCCGCATCTGTGAGGCGGCTTTCAGCTTTGCCCGGCGGGAAGGCAGGCGAAAAGTAACGGCAGTGCATAAGGCCAATATCATGAAATTGAGTGATGGGCTCTTTCTGGAATGCGCCCGCCAGGTGGCGGCCCAGTATCCAGAGATTGAATTTGAAGATGTGATTGTGGATGCGGCCTGTATGAAGCTGGTGCAGGCGCCGGAGCAGTTTGATGTAATGGTGATGCCCAACCTTTACGGGGATATCGTTTCTGACCTCTGTGCTGGTCTGGTAGGCGGTCTGGGAGTGGCTCCCGGAGCTAACCTGGGGGTAAAGGCCGCTGTTTTTGAAGCTGTCCATGGCAGTGCGCCTCAGATTGCTGGCCAGAACCTGGCTAATCCCCTGGCTTTGATTTTAAGTGGCGCCATGCTGCTGGGCCATCTTGGCGAAGTGGAAGCTGCCCAGAGCGTGAGAACAGCAGTAGCCCGGGTCCTGCAGGAGGGCATTAAAACCCCGGATCTGGGCGGGCGAGCCGGAACCAGAGAAGTGGGCCGTGCCATTGCGGAAGCTTTAAAAAAGTAGACTATTAAGTAGACTATTTTTGGACTATTACCCCTCCCTGGACACAATTTCGTAACAGTTTCAGGTTAAAATGAAATTAGTTCAAGGAAGGGAGGGCAAGGCATGAACAAGGAACGCTGGCTGGCCCTGGTGATCGTGCTGGTAGCCATCATCGGCAGTATTGCTTACCTGGAAGACTGGTTTAGTATCGGCGGGCAAAAGCCGGTTGAAAAGCAGAAACTGACAGCCTTTCAGGTAACTTCTAATCCGCTGCAGACCTATGAACGCTGGTACAAGGAAAAACGGCCGATGGTGATCAAATTTCATGCCAACTGGTGACCGGCTTGCAAACAGATGGAGCCCGTGGTTTTGGCTCTGCAGAACAAATATGCAGGTCAGGTGGAATTCCTGATTGTCAATGTGGATGACCCGCAGGGGCAGCAGCTGGCAGCCCAGTTTGGGGTCAGTGCTATTCCAGCCTTTTTCTTCATCAATAGTCAGCAACAGGTAGTTGCTTCAGTAGTGGGGGCCCAGAGTCAGGCTCAAATGGAAGAGTATGTAAAGAAAATCATCCCCTAGCTCATGCGGGCCAGGGGATGATTTTTCTGCCTTTCCTGCCACCATTCCAGGATGCGGGAACGCAAACGGGGTGGAGGAGAGGGGTTTTCGGCAATACTATGACTGAGATCAACAAAACACAAAGGAGGGAAGAGCACACACCACCAGTTTTTACCCTGGGCCTGTCCTAACAAAACCCGGAGAGCCAGATAGCGGCCGGCCGGTAGATTGAAAGTTCCGTAGCTCTTGCTGGGAAAAGGGAAACGGCCGATTTCCACCCGGGCCTGATAAGGAAATTGTTGCGCTGCCAGGGTTTGATTGGCAATCCTGATAATTTCGGGCTCAGCTGCTATGACGATGGCCTGAGCCTGCTCCAGGCTGGTGGCCCTGACCAGGCGAGGAGTAAGATAGGCCAGGATGGCATCACGGACTTTCAGCTTAACTGCCTGGTCGGCAGTCTGATCGCTATTGGCGATAACGTGCAAACGCAAGAGCTGCTGGGGTGGGCCAACGGGGTTAGTTGCTGCAGTATCTGGCTGAAACAGGAAAATCCACGGTATGAGGAAAAAGCTAAGCAGTAAAAGCCAGAGTAAGGTTTTTTGGCTGTACATATTTTTTCCTCCTGTGATAGAATAAGTTCAGGGGGGATAGAGATTGATTGATCTTCACTGTCATTTGCTCCCTGCCTTTGATGATGGCGCCCGGGATTGGACGGAAACTCTGGAAATGTGTCAACTGGCCATTGGAGCCGGAGTGAAAATAATAGTGGCAACTCCCCACTGGCGGGAAGTTAAACGCCATGGCAGCCAGCGCATGTATCAACTGGTGGCAGAATTGAATCAGCGTCTACAGCAGCTGGACTGGCCCCTGGAAATCAAGCCCGGTTGTGAGGCTATGCTGAGTCCGGAATTGCCAGCAGCCTGGCGGCAAGGAAAACTGCCGGGGCTGAATGGAGGAGAGAGACTGTTGCTGGAACTGCCCTGGGATTATTTAGGGCATAACTGGCTGGAACAGATCTATCAATTGCAGCTGGCTGGAGCCAGTTTGGCTATTGCTCATCCGGAACGGACGCCAGCGCTGGCCTGTGATTGGTCCAAAATTCAGCGCCTGGCCGAGCTGGAAGCCGGTTTTCAAATCACCGCGGGCAGCCTGCTGGGGGCCTTTGGCACAGAAGCGGAAAAAATTGCCTGGCGGGTTTTGAAACAGGACTGGCCGGTAGCGGTAGCCGGAGATGCCCATGACGCCAGTTATTATGTCATGGCCCGGGCTTATGAAATGGTAAAGGGAAAACTGGGCCAGGCCAAAGCGGAGGCTGCCTTTATTTTCGTCCCCCGTTCCTGGCTTGGCGGGGCGGATGCTTCCTGAGCAGGCTTTCTAAGGCCTTCAGTTCTTTTTCTACTTCTTTCAGGACAGCGGTTTTTTTCATTTTCAGTTCCTCCTCATGTTCACTTTCTGATGAAATTATTGCCGCTTTAAAAGGGGTTTAAACAAAAATTTTTTAGTTTGACATAAGAGGTAGCATTTGTTATGATAAGTTATTGGAAATGAAAAAGGAGGAATGCACAGTGGCCAAGCGTTTGTTTACTTCTGAGTCCGTTACTGAGGGACACCCGGATAAAATTGCCGACCAGATTTCCGATGCGGTGCTGGATGCCATTCTCGCTCAAGATCCCAATGCCCGGGTGGCCTGTGAGACTTCGGTTACAACCGGTCTGGTACTGGTTTCCGGTGAAATCACTACCAGCTGTTATGTAGATATACCCAAAATTGCCCGGGAAACTATTCGGGAAATCGGCTACACCCGGGCCAAATTCGGTTTTGACTGCGATACCTGTGCTGTAATCACTGCCATTGATGAACAGTCCCCTGATATTGCCATGGGTGTGGACAAGGCTTTAGAAGCTAAAACCGGGGAAATGACCGATGAGCAGATCGAAGCCATCGGGGCTGGCGACCAGGGGATGATGTTCGGTTATGCTACCAATGAAACCCCTGAATTTATGCCTTTGCCCATCAGCCTGGCCCACAAGCTGACCCGGCGGCTGGCAGAAGTGCGCAAGAGCGGGCTTTTGACCTACCTCCGTCCCGATGGCAAAAGCCAGGTTACCGTTGAATATGAAGATGACCGGCCGGTACGGGTGGATACTGTGGTCATCTCCACCCAGCACAGCCCGGATGTGGATCTGGAAACCATCAAACGGGAGATGATTGAACATGTTATCAAACCGGTGATCCCGGCCGAATATCTGGATGAAAATACCAAATACTTCATTAACCCTACTGGCCGTTTTGTTATCGGTGGTCCGCAGGGGGATGCCGGTCTGACTGGCCGTAAGATCATCGTTGACACCTATGGCGGTATGGCCCGGCATGGTGGTGGCGCCTTCTCCGGTAAAGATCCCACCAAGGTTGACCGTTCTGGTGCCTATGCTGCCCGTTATGTGGCCAAAAACATCGTAGCTGCCGGGTTGGCGAACAAGTGTGAAGTGCAGCTGGCTTATGCGATTGGTGTGGCCAGGCCAGTATCCATCATGATTGAAACCTTTGGCACGGGCAAATTGCCGGAAGAAAAGCTGATTGAACTGGTGCGCAAGCACTTTGACCTGCGGCCGGCGGGTATTATCAAGACTCTGGATCTGCGGCGGCCCATTTACAAACAGACTGCTGCCTATGGGCACTTTGGCCGCAATGACCTGGATCTGCCCTGGGAGCGCCTGGACAAGGTGGAAGTCCTGCGGGCTGATGCCGGACTCTAGTTATTGCAGAAGAAATTACCCCGGGTGAGGGCCCGGGGTTTTCTTTTGGGACTATGGTCCTAAATTTTTTGGGACTGGTAGCAGGAATCCGTCTTTTTTAAGCGAATCTATTGATTAACACGAAGTAACAGGGGGAATAGCCCATGCCATCCCTGGAGGCACTGGACAAAGTTGTAAAAAATACCCTGCAAGCTATCGAAAACAGCAAACAACAAATCTACGATATTGCGGAAACAGCCCGCAAGGAAGTGGTACGGCTGGAACGGGAACTGGTCCTGCTGGAAAACCAGGTCAATGATGTAATTAAGGCGGTAGATATACTGGAATTGAAAGTCAAGCAGGCCAGGTTACGGCTGGCAGAAGTGGATAGCAGCCTGGGCAAATATTCAGAAGCGGAAGTAAAACGGGCCTATGATACTGCCAGTGAGCTTCAGACCCAATTGCTGCTGTTACGGGAACGGGAAAACCAGCTGCGCTCCAAACGGGACCAGCTGCAGGTGACATTGAAAAACATGCAGCAAACGGTAGCCAAGGCGGAGAATCTGGCTTCCCAGGTGGCTGTGGTCATGGATTTCCTTTCGGGAAGTCTGAATGAGGTCAACAATCAGTTAGAAGGGCTGGCACAAAAACAAAACCTGAGTATCCGGGTGATCAAGGCCCAGGAGGAAGAAAGAAAACGGGTGGCCCGGGAAATCCATGACGGACCGGCTCAGGCCATTGCCAATATTGTTTTGCGCATGGAATTTTGTGAGAAATTGCTCGAACTGAAGCCAGACAAAGTTAAAGGGGAACTGCAGAGTCTGAAAGAGCTGGTACGCAATACCCTGCAGGATATTCGTAAAATCATTTTTGACCTCAGGCCCATGGCTTTAGATGACCTGGGTCTGGTTCCGGCTTTGCGTCGCTATCTGGAGGATTATAAGAGCAAATATAATTTAAACACGGAATTTATCTTCTTTGGTTATGAAAGGCGCCTGGATAATGCGGTGGAAGTAGGACTGTTTCGCGTGGTCCAGGAAGCCCTCAATAATGTCTGGAAACATGCCCGGGCCAGCAAAGTTATAGTGCGGCTGGAAATGGGCCGGGATAGTGTTAACATCCTGATCAAGGATGATGGCCAGGGGTTTGATGTGGAACAAGCCCTGGCCAACAAGCAACGGGAGAGCCTGGGTTTGACCAGTATGCGGGAAAGGGTGGAACTGTTAGGAGGCACTTTCATCCTGCGCAGTCGACCAGGGCAGGGGACGGAGATTCTGCTGAAAGTACCGCTCAACGAAGGATAGGGAGGTTTAGCTATGGGGATAGTGAGGATTTTGCTGGTAGATGACCATCCTCTGATCCGGGAAGGCTTACGCAAGGTACTGGCTCTAGAGCCCAACCTGGAGGTGGTGGGGGAAGCGGGAGATGGGGCGGAGGCAGTGGCGAAGGCCCGGGAATGTCTTCCCGATCTTGTTTTGATGGATATCAACATGCCCCGTACTGATGGTATTCAGGCTATCCGCCAGTTGAAACAGCTGATGCCCCGGGTGAAGATCATCGCTCTAACAGTAGCGGTGGATGAACGGGCACCGGAGGTGATTAAGGCCGGGGTAGCAGGCTACCTGCTCAAGGACATCAGTGCTGATAACTTGCTGGCGGCAGTGGCCACAGTAACCGGGGGTGGAACCGTGATTGCTCCGGAGGTAATGGAAAAAATCAGCCACATGATGACCCGTCTGCAGGAACAACAGCTTTTGCAACAGCTTACCCGACGGGAAAGGGATATTCTGGGCATGGTGGCTCAGGGTTTGACCAACCGGGAAATCGGGGAAAGGTTGTTCATCAGTGAGAAGACTGTAAAAAATCATCTGACCCATCTTTTTAAAAAAATCGGGGTGGAAGACCGGACCCAGGCGGCGCTGTTTGCTGTGCGCATGGGACTGACCGAGGAACCCAATTCCTGAAGGCAGCATATCATGGCATAGACAAAAATCCCGGAGTGGGGTGGATTATATGTCATGGTGGCTGCCCTTTTTCTGTTTGCTGGGCTTAGTGGGCTTGCTGCTGTGGGGACTGTTTTACAGCCGCCGTCAACAACGGCAACCACAAATGAATGGGATTTCCGTGGTGCTATTGACCAGGAATAATGTGACTAATCTGGAAGGGGTGGTACGCTGGCTGCTGCAATACGAGTATCGTTATCACTGGTTGCTGCAGATTATCATCATTGACCAGGGGTCCTGGGATCAGACTCTGGCCATTGCCGATAAACTGGCGCGGGAACATTTTAATCTGCTGGTAGTAGAGCAAAAGTGGTTTCCGCTCATATCGCCTCGCCGTCTGGCCTATCTGGCAGCCCGCTACCAGCGGGTGGTTTTTCTGGATTTGCGGCAGCGGCAACAGGGGAAACGGGAATTGCAGACATTGTTGCGAATTTTTAATGAGCAGGCTTTTGGGACTTAAGATCCATAGACTAATACCCCTTCATTTATGTATACTAAAAGTAGGAGCCTGAAAGGCGAAGCGGAGGAGGGACCGGTATGGGAAAAGTTCAACGGTTTTGGCGGGAGGAGAAGGGGCAGGCTTTAAGTGAGTACACGCTGATTATCTCTCTGGTTGCAGCAGCTCTAGTATTATCTTTAATATTGTTTAAAGATAAAATTAAACCTTTGTACGAAAAAAACCATTTGTCTGGGACCTAAGTCCTAGAAAAATTAAAGCTGCGGTCCCATAGACATTTGTCCTAATTGGGTATATACTAAAATCAGAACAAGGCAATAAGACACAACGATAAAGGCAAACCCGGTGAAAGCCGGGGGCGCAAAGCCATGGGTCTAAGGCGTATAAGCGCTATGACTGCCAGGCTGCCGAATTGTGGAAGGTCGGTTTGTGACCCCCTTTCGCCGGGCAGCCGGTAAAAGGGGGTTTTTAGGTGTTGTGTCTTATGCATAAGGGTGAAAAAGAGCGAAGTTTAGCAAGGAGGGATTTGGTATGAACATCATCAAAAGATTGTGGAAAGAGGAGTCTGGTCAGGCAATGACCGAGTATGGTCTGATTATTGCTTTGGTGGCGGCGGCTCTGGTTGTAACGGTAATAGCTTTCAAGGATAAGATTAAGGCGGTATTTGAAGGACTAAGCTTTAGTGCTAGCTAAAAAAACCCCAAGGCCCTACGCGGTAGGCCGAGTGCCTCGGTGTAGGGCCCTATTTTTCCCGGGCGGAGGGATGAGTTTGTTCTGGGTTATCATCACACTTGCCATTTATTATGACTGGCGCTATCGGCGCATTCCCAACTGGCTGGTACTGTATACCCTGCCTCTGATCTGGGGCTGGCACTATTACCAGGGCGGTTGGCCTGAATTGAAAGGCTCTTTGCTGGGCTGGCTGGTTGGTCTGGGTCTACTAATCCTGCCCTTTCTGGTAGGTGGAATGGGTGCAGGAGATGTGAAATTCCTGGCGGCCATCGGTGCCTGGGCAGGGGGAAAAGTGGCGTTATATACTTTTCTGGCAGGGGCCATCCTAGGGGGACTTTGGCTGTGTGGCCGACTCCTCTGGCAACAGGGCTGGGCCGGGTTTAAACAAACCTGGTCTAAAGCAGGTGCCAGGCTATTTGTTGGTTTCTTTACCGGCCAGTGGTGGAAGGAAGAAACCAGCCAGACAGATCCGACGGCTATCCCCTATGCCATTCCTCTCAGCCTGGGCTATTTACTGGTGACACTCTGGTTAGGTAGGTGAGGAAAATGGGGATGGGAAGAAAAAGAGGGGAAAGGGGACAGGCACTGGTGGAAATGGCCCTTGTTCTGCCTCTTTTATTAATGTTGCTCTTTGGCATTATTGAATTCGGTCGCATTTTCCATGCCTATCTGACGGTGAACAATGGGGCCCGGGAGGGGGCGCGTCTGGCAGTGGTGGGGGCCCAGGATACAGCTATTATCGCCAGGATTAAAGATACAGCTGTGGGTCTGGATAGCAGTAAACTGCAAATCACCATCGCTCCTGCCTATAGCAATCGCCTGCGGGGGCAACCGGTAACGGTGCAGGTTTCCTACCCGGTACAAATCTTTGCCCCCATTATCGGTGAAATTATCGGTAACCCCTATACAGTAAGTGGCAGTGTGCAGATGCGGATGGAATAGGGGGGAGGAAAGATGAAGAGCAAAGAGAGCGGAGAAAGAGGGACGGCAATCGTGCTGGTGGCCCTGGCTCTGACGGGGCTGCTGGGGATGGTGGCGATGGTAGCTGATTTTGGCCAGTATTATCTCTGGGAAAACCGCCTGCAGACCATGGCCGATGCGGCGGCTTTGGCCGGGGTGCAGGAATTGCCGGATCATCCGGATGCAGCTGTGGCGGTAGCAGAACAATATCTGGCTGCCAATGGTGGTACAGAGTTACTTACGAAAGAGATTACCATTGGAGCTGATAACAAATCCATTACTGTGAATTTGAGCAAAGAAGTGAATTTTGCTTTTGCTCCGGTGCTGGGAGTAGAAAAAGGGCAGGTCAGCAGACGGGCGACAGCCCGGGTAGCCCCTGTTAAAGCCATGAAGGGTCTGGCCCCGCTGGCAGTAAAACAACAGAATTTTGTTTTTGGCCAGGAATATATCCTCAAAAACGGGGGCGGTGCTGGTGATAATGGCTGGTATGGGGCTGTTGCTTTAGGTGGACGCGGGGCTTCAACTTATGAAGATAATTTAAAATACGGTTACCAGGGAGTTATCGCTATTGGAGATATAATCGAGACGGAACCGGGGAATATGTCAGGGCCAACCCGACGGGGCATTCAGTACCGGCTGGGGACTATGACCGATAACAGTACCCCGGATAACATTGATCCCAACAGCCCCCGGCTTTTATATGTACCGGTAATTGACGATATACCCAAAAACGGTCGCTCTACCGCCCGGGTGGTAGGGTTTGCGGCATTTTTATTGAAAAATGAATTGCCCGGCAATGGCAATGATTGCCAAATAAAAGGTTATTTTGTCAGGGTCATTGTACCAGCAGAGCAACTGGATGACACTAGTGCTGGTTTCGGGTTATATGGGACCAGGCTGAGCGAGTAGGGGGAAAGAGCATGACACCGAAGAAATTGTTTGTTCTGGCTTTAATCTGCGGGCTGGGGGCAGCTCTGGCCACCAATTATTATTTGCAAACCATGAAAAAACAGATCAATAATGTAGTAACCGGCGAAGTAGTGGTTGCCAGGACGGAAATACCGGCCAAAACTGTGATCACCCAGGAGATGGTGGAAAAAAAGGTGTTACCGAAAGAGTATATTCATGCTCAGGCGGAACGGGATCTGAAAAAGGTAGTAGGCCGGATTACTCTGGATCGGATTGTGAGCGGGGAACAGGTTTTGGGGCCAAAACTGGTAGGCAAAGATGCCTACAAAGAAGGGCTAGCCTACACTGTACCTAAAGGTAAACGGGCCCTTACTATTGGAGTTAATAACATTACCGCATTGAATGGGCTGCTCAAACCCGGAGACCGGGTGGATGTGATTACCGTAATGAGTGTGCCGGTTATGGAAAACAACCAGGTGGTAGAGCGGCCTCTCGCCAAAGTTTATCTGGAAAATGTGGAGGTGCTGGCTGTTGACAGCCAGCTCACATCTGAGCTAAATACCCTGGAGCAAAAAGCGGAAAAAAGCAAAACCGATGGGGTAAAATCTGTGACCCTGGCGGTGACACCGGAGGAAGCGGCCAAACTGGCTCTGATTAACCGTAACGGGGTCATTCAGTTAGCCCTGCGTTCCCCTGTGGACCAGGATAAAAACAATGTGACTCCGTATCTTTCCACTGATTACAAGCTGAGATAGCGTGAGGGGGAAATCCCATGGGTAAGATCAGGATTATGATTGTGGATGATTATGCCGAGACCAGAGAAAATGTTAAGCGGCTCTTATATTTTGAAGACGATATGGAAATTGTCGGGGAAGCAGGAGACGGGAAAGAAGCGGTAGAAAAAGCGGAAAAACTGCGCCCGGATATTATCCTGATGGACATCAATATGCCGGTAATGGATGGGATTGAGGCTACAGAAACCATCTCCCTTCGGGTACCTACGGCGGCTATCATCATCATGTCAGTACAGGGGGAACAGGAATATCTGAAAAAAGCCATGATGGCCGGGGCCCGCGAGTATATGATCAAGCCTTTTTCCAGTGATGAATTGACAGAAACCATTCGCCGGGTGTATGACCTGGAGAAAAAGCGACGGGTCAACTTACATGTTGAAGATACGGCGAAAAAGCGGGAACCCCAGGTGGTAGTCGTTTTCAGTACTAAAGGTGGGGTGGGCAAGACTACTATTGCCACCAACCTGGCAGTAGCACTGGCCCAGGAGAGCCGGGGCAAAGTGGTACTGGTGGACCTGGATTTACAATTTGGCGATGTGGCGGTAATGATGAACATTGTGCCCAGACGGACCATCACCGAGCTGGTGCAGGAAATTGCTCACCTGGATAAGGAGACCATGGAAAGTTATTTGATCGAGCATCCCTCCGGGATCAAGGTTTTGCCAGCACCCAGCCGGCCGGAATATGCTGAGCTGGTGATTGCTGCTCATGTGGAGAAGATTATCAATCAGCTGAAGGAAGAATACGATTACATTATCATCGATACACCGCCCTTTTTCCATGAGACCAACTTGACGGCCCTGGATATGTGTAATCAGATTTTGCTTATCCTGGCCCTGGACCTGCCGACTATCAAAAATGTCAAACTCAGTCTGGAAGTACTGGATTCCCTGCATCACAAAGGCAAAGTTAAACTGGTGCTCAACCGCTCTTCTGGCGATATTGGCATCAATTATCAGGATGTAGAGAAAAGCCTGGGCATGTTAATTGCCGCCCATATACCCAGTGATGGCCGGGTGGTGGTGGCAGCGGTTAACCGGGGAATTCCCTTTGTGGTCTCTGATCCCCGTACCAAAATCTCTCAGGCCATACGCGACCTGGCCCACCTGGTAATCAGTGATCAGGGGTATCAGGAGGATTTGCAGAAAAAAGAGAAGAAAGGGGTCTTTTCCAGATGGTTTGGCTAAAGGAAGGTGAGACAGAATGTCCCTCTTGAAGCGTCTGGAAAAAGAAAAGGGCAGTGAAGGGGAAAAAAGCCGGGAACACAGCGGGTTTAGTGGAGCTTCCGCTCCTAAAGTTACCCGGGACCCCTATGCTGATTTGAAGGTACGCATTCATAAGGAAGTTATCAATGAACTGGAAGAAGAAATCAGCAAGGGCGGGAAAATGGAAGACCTGGATGAAGCTAAACTGGCCCAGCAAATTGAAGATGTGGTGCAGACTTTCCTGGATAAGGAGGCAGCCTTCATCCCCCGGCAGGACCGGCAGAAAATCGTGCAGGAAATCATCGATGAGGTGCTGGGGTTTGGTCCCATCAACCCCTTGATTAATGATCCTACTGTTTCGGAGATCATGGTCAATGGGCCCAATCAGGTTTATGTAGAGCGTAAAGGGAAACTGGAATTAACGGATATTAAATTCAGGGATAATGACCATGTTTTGCATATTATCGAAAAAATTGTAGCCCCTATTGGCCGACGGATCGATGAATCCATGCCCATGGTGGATGCTCGTTTGCCGGATGGATCCCGGGTGAATGCCATTATACCTCCCCTGGCCTTGAAGGGGCCGACCATTACTATCCGGAAGTTTTCCAAAGACCCCTTGAAAATTGAGGACCTGATCCGGTTTGGCACTCTGACAGTGGAAATGGCCAAATTTCTGGATGCCTGTGTTAAAGGGAAACTGAATATAGTGGTTTCCGGGGGTACGGGCTCGGGGAAGTGTATGCTTGGTAGAACACCGGTACTCTGGAGTGATGGCTGGAATTCTATCGGGAAAAAAGTGGACGAGGCCATGCTGAAACAGCCTCCATATACTGATGGAGATGGCTGGGAATATGTTGATACAAATTTAAAAGTCTTGTCTTTTGACTGGACAAAGGGTGAATATAAATTAGCGGAAAATGTTAGATTATGGCGTCATCGGGCACCAGATCAGATTTACAAGATCAAAACGGCAACTGGAAGAGAAATTGAGGTTACTCCAGAACATCCATTTTTCACTCTGGTTAATGGAAACATAACGGAGATAAAAGCAAGTGATTTATCTACAGGACTGATGATAGCTGTGCCGTCTTATCTTCCTATTCATCCTGAAAAAGTAAATATTTTAGATCAATTAATGGAATCTAATGGACTATATGTAAAGGATGATTTTGCAGATATTAAACCCATTTTAGCCCATGAAGAACTAAAAAAATTAGCTAGAAAACTAAATAAAAACTATTCTACTGTCCGGGAATGGTTTAAGGAAAATAATATTCCGATTAAATTTTGGTGGTTAATTAGAAAACATTTTAATAAAACGGAAGAGATAAATAGGGTTATTGTTAAAGCAAAAACTAGTAATGAAACAATTAATATTTCGCTTGATAAGTTTAATACAGATATATTCTGGCTACTTGGGTTACTTCTTGCTGATGGTCATCTAGGAAAAAAGTATCTTGAAATTCATGGAAATAATGTGGATTTACTGGAACAGGCACAAAGGATTGTTAAGGAAAATTTTGAAGTCTATGGGCAACTGGAATTTCCCAGAAACAGAACGCCGAGAATTAGATTTTATTCAAGTGCCCTGGTTGAAATTTTTGAGGGTTTGGGAGTGCCAAGAGGCAAAAAAGCAGATAAAATTAAGCCTCTACCATGGTGGTATAAGCTTGATAATGATAGTTTATCCGGTTTTATTAGTGGGCTTTGGGACGGCGACGGATATATAGGGAAAAATGCTCTGGAATATAGCAGTAAAAGTCCTGAATTAATAGAATTTATTAGACAGGCACTGCTTCATTATGGAATAATTTCTATCTACCGACGTAAAAGGGAACATCATTATGCAATTATAAGCGGTTTAGATAATATAAAAAGATTTTATGAATGTTTTTCTTTAAAAAACCGAAAAAAATTACAACACTTAACATTTTTGGCCCAAAGTCCAATTGTTTCAAATCAAAAAATAGGGCAGATTGCAAGTTATCCGGTTTTCTGGGACAAAATTATTGAAGTTGAATTAATTAAAAATACTGAGCCTTATGTTTATGATATTACAGTAAGTGATTTGCACAATTTTATAGCTGGTACGGGTGGGGGGTTTATTACCCATAATACCACTACCCTGAATGTCCTCTCCTCCTTTATCCCCAATGATGAGCGGATTATAACTATTGAAGACGCAGCTGAGCTGCAACTAAGGCAGGAGCATGTAGTTACCCTGGAAACCCGCCCCCCCAATATCGAAGGTAAGGGAGCTATTACCATGCGCGATCTGGTCCGTAACTCCCTGCGGATGCGTCCGGACCGGATTGTGGTGGGGGAGGTGCGCAGCGGTGAGGCCCTGGATATGCTGCAGGCCATGAATACCGGCCATGATGGCTCCCTGACCACAGGCCATGCCAACTCTCCCCGGGACATGCTGGCCCGGCTGGAGACCATGGTCTTGATGGCAGGGATGGAATTGCCAGTACGGGCGATCCGGGAACAAATTGCCTCAGCTATTGATGTTATTGTTCAGCAAAGCCGGCTCAGGGATGGCAGCCGCAAAATCACTCACATTACGGAAGTAGTGGGTATGGAAGGGGATACCATTGTGCTGCAGGATATTTTTGTCTATGAGCAAATGGGTGTAGATGATAAAGGCAAGATTATCGGGCGGCATCGGGCCACCGGCATCAGGCCCAAGTTTATGAGTAAACTGGAGGCAGCGGGTATCCATTTGCCTGAGGATATCTTTATCAATCGTTAGCAGGAGGTGAGGGCTATGGCAAGTTTGATTTTATTACTGACTTTTATCAGTGTGACTGCCTTTGTATGGGCCCTTTTCCTCTTGCTGACCAGAGAGCAGCGGGCACTGGCGGAAAGGCTGACCGTTTATACCAGTAAGTCTATATACGGGCGACGGGAGAAAAAAGAACGGCCGACTCTGAGCTGGAAGGAATTTATTAACCAGGGAGCCAAATTGTTTGCAGCCCGGGAGATAGCAAAGAAATGGGAAGCGGAGATGATCAAGGCCAATATTCCCCTGCGGGGAGAAGAATTTGTCTTTATTAATCTGTTAACTACGGTAGGTGGGGGGCTGGTGGGCTGGTTGCTGGCCAGAAATATCAGCGGAGGCATTATCCTGCTTATGCTTGGTTTTTTGCTGCCCCGCCTGCTGGTCAATTCTCGCAAAGCCAAACGCGTGCACATGTTTGATAACCAGTTAGGGGATGCGCTGCTGGTTATGTCCAATTCCCTGCGGGCCGGGTTTTCCTTTTTACAGGCGATGGATATGGTCAGCCGCGAAATGCCGGCCCCCATTTCGGAGGAATTTGCCCGGGCATTGCGGGAAATGGCCCTGGGGACTACAACTGAAGAGGCTCTGGAAAAAATGACCCAGCGCATCGAATCCGAAGATCTGGATCTGGTAGTTACTGCTGTTTTGATTCAACGGCAAGTAGGGGGTAACCTTTCGGAGGTGCTGGAAAGCATAGCCAACACCATTCGTGAACGGGTGCGGATCAAGGGCGAAATCAAGACCCTGACGGCCCAGGGACGAATTTCCGGGATGATTATTTCCCTGTTGCCGGTGGCTGTGGGAGGTTTTATTTTCCTCATCAACCCGGAATACATGATGCCTCTTTTTACCAGTCCTTTAGGTTGGAGCCTGATTATAGGCGGGCTGGTTTCCCAGAGTATTGGCATGTTGATTATCAAAAAAATCATTAATATTAAAGTGTAAGGGGGGGTGGGCATGGAGTTATTGATTTCTCTATTAAGTGGTCTTTCCTTTACCCTCCTGAGTTATGTTTTTCTTTTTCACCTTTACAGGGATAAGATTACCGTTCAGTCCCGTTTACAACAGGTGGGTTCCCTGTTGAGCTGGCGAAAAAAGTACCTGGATGAGAAGTTATCCCAGCCCTTTTTTGAGCGGGTGATTCGCCCTCTGTTAAACCTGGTGGCGGAAAAGCTGCCCAAAGGGACAAGAGCTGCTGATAGCAAGCAAAAGCTGGATTTGCAGAAAAAATTGTTGATGGCAGGGAATCCCTGGGATTTGACAGCAGGGGAATACCTGGCCCTGCAGTATGCCATGATGATTGGGCTGGCTCTGGTTTGCTTTTTCCTGGCCCTGCCCTCGGGGGCAAGCCCGCTGGTGCTGGTGCTGGCTCTGTTGCTTGGCGCAATCCTGGGTTATTTGTTACCCAACTATTACCTGGGGGTACTGGCTACCCGGCGTCAGGAACAAATCCAGGATACCCTGCCGGATATCCTGGATTTGTTGACCGTTAGTGTAGAAGCGGGTTTGGGGTTTGATGCCGCTCTGGTTAAAGTGGTGGAGAAAAGCAAAGGGGTACTGGCCGACGAGTTTTCCCGTTTGCTGCAGGAAATTAAGATGGGTAAGCCGCGGCGAGATGCTCTCCGAGATCTAGGGCTAAGGTCAGGAAACGAGGACTTGCAAACCCTGGTAGGGGCTATTATCCAGGCTGACCAGCTGGGGGTTTCCATCGGTAATGTCCTGCGTTTGCAGTCAGCGGAAATGCGGGGGAAACGCAAGCAAAGAGCGGAGGAAAAAGCAATGAAGGCCCCGGTAAAAATGCTAATTCCGATGGTTCTCTTTATCTTTCCTACCCTTTTCGTAGTGTTGCTGGGTCCGGCAATAATGCAGATGATGAAAACCATGGGCAACTGACAAGCGGGGTGACTTTATGGAACTGATCAATGTGACCAATCAAACCCAGATTGCCAGCCGGGTGCAAATAGCTGATACCTTCTGGAGGCGATTAGTTGGCCTTCTGGATCGCGAGAAGATGGCACCCGGGGAGGCCCTGGTTATCAGGCCCTGTCAGGGTGTGCATACCTGTTTCATGCGGTTTCCTATTGATGTAATTTTTCTGGATGATACCAATCGGATTGTGCATTTGATTACGGGCATGCCGCCCTGGCGCTTTAGCCCGGTGGTCAGGGAAGCAAGAGCGGTGGTGGAGTTGCCGGCAGGAACCATTGAACAGCTGGGCTTGAGAAAAGGACATGTGTTGCGCTTACTCGGAAGGATTATCTAAAATTATCTACAATTTAGCAGGAATTTTATGGCTATATGTCGAATGAAGTTAGAGCGAATTAAGGGAGGTGGCCGGATGAAGCGGCATACGAGCCCCTGGTTTGCCGTGTACGGCCTGATGGTGATTTTGCTGGGAGCAGCAGCTCTGGGGCTGATGCTACCGGGGCTGAAAGCTGATGACTGGCAGTCCTATGTTATTCTGCTGGCCATGGGCATGTTTCTGGAGTGGTTTGTGATTTCTACACCAAATGGGGACTTTTCCCTGAGTTTTGTGCTGGTGTTTGTGACATTTATCCTCTTTGGCACTCCCGCTACAGTTTGGATTTCAGCGCTGGCTACGGTTTTCGCCCGGGGGATTGTCAATCACGGCCATTCCATGAAAACGGTTTTGTTTAATGGCGCTCAATATGCCCTTTCGGCTTTGCTGGCCGGGATTGTCTATGAACAGGCAGGCGGCCAGATAGCGCCTCAGGCGGACAAGTTGATGGCCTCCAACTGGTTACCGCTGGCGGCGTATGTTGTATCCTATTTTGTAACCAACCATCTGCTGGTCAATATCTATGCGGCCAGAGAACAGGCTCGGGCCCTTTATCCCTACTGGCGGGATGTATTCAAACTGGAGCTGTTTACCTGTGCTCTTTCCATCTGCCTGGGGGCACTAACAGTATTACTCTATCGGGTAATCGGCAGTGCTGGTGTTTTTTTGCTGTTAGGGCTGATTATTCTGGTCAATGCCCTGTTGAAAACTTATTTTGAACTGGGACTGGCTCACCGTGAGTTAAAGGCATTGCATGAAATTGCCTTACAGGCTTCGCTGACTCTGAAAACCGGGGAGCTATTGCATAAAATTTTACATCAGGCACTGAAGGTGGTAAAATATCATACAGCAATTATTTATCTCTGGCGGGAGGAGCTGGAACAACTGGTTCCCCAGGTAGTGATCAGCAATAATCCCAATTACAAAGCCTGGTTGGAAAATAATACCGTTGAAGCCGGGGATGGCCTAATTGGCCAGGTTGTGCGTACCCGGCAAACGGTAATTGTTTATGATTGCAAACGGGATAAGCTGATCCGGCGCATGCCGGGGATCTACCAGATTATGCGCTCTCTCCTGATTTTACCCATGGTAGCTGATGATAAACTGGTAGGTGTGATGGTACTGGGTAAGAGAGAGCCCTTTGGCTTTAAAGAAAACCAGAAACAATTGCTGACCATCATGGCAGGGCAGGCAGCCCTGGCCACGGAGAGGGCCCTGCTTTATGAAAAAATCGAAAATATGGCCATAACCGATGGCTTAACCTGCATATATAATCACCGTTATTTTTATGCCCGGCTGGAGGAAGAATTTCAACGGGCCAAGCGCTATCATCATCCTTTTTCCCTGTTGCTGCTGGATGTGGATCATTTCAAGAAATTCAATGATACTTACGGGCATCAGGCCGGAGACAAGGTGTTGCAGCGGGTAGCGAAAGTACTGACCCGGGAAACCAGAAGGTCGGATGTGGTAGCGCGATATGGGGGGGAAGAATTTGCTGTGCTACTGCCCAACACAGAACTGTCCAATGCCGTGCGGCTGGCCAACCGGATTCGACTGGCAATTAAGGGAGAACCGGTGGAGATCGGCAGCAACCGCCCGCTGGTGAGTGTCACTGTCAGCATCGGGGTAGCGCAGGCTCCCATTCATGGCCACGAACCGGGGGAGCTGATTGAAGCTGCTGACCGGGCCCTCTATCATGCCAAAGGGGCAGGGAGAAATAGGGTTAGTACTGCTGAGGAAGCAGAGGAGGTAGATTGAAGTGGGAAGTTTGTTACAAAAGACCAGAGCGATGAATCGTCTCATCCAAAAAACAGCAGGTCAGCCGGTGGATTTCTGGGAGATGGCCCGCGTGCTAGCCCGGTTGACGGAAACGCGATTCTGGATTATTGGCCGGCGCGGTAAGCTGCTGGGGTGGTCAGATGCTACCGGGAGTGGGGTAAACCCTCTGGAAGCATATATTGAAGCTGATGGCCATCTGCAGGATGCCTTAAATGAACAATTCCTCAATTATAACCGGACCGAAATAACCGCTGGTGGCCAGGAAGGCTGGGTTAGAGCAATTGTCCCGGTTTTCGGTGGTGGTGACCGACTGGGGACCCTGATCTGTGAAAAGGAAGGTCAGGAATTCACTGATGATGATCTGATCCTGGCTGAATATGCTGCAACTATCACCGGAATTGAAATCATGCGCCTGAAAAATGAGCGTCTGGAAAAAGACACCAGAGATCGGGTGGCTATTCAGACAGCTATGGAAGTTTTGTCCTATTCGGAAATTGAGGCATTACGCTTTATTTTCCGTGATCTGGCCGGGGAAGAAGGGTTTGTGGTAGCCAGCAAACTGGCGGAAAAATACCATTTAACCCGTTCCGTGATCGTCAATGCCCTGCGCAAGCTGGAAAGCGCCCGGGTTATTGATTCCCGCTCCCTTGGTATGAAAGGTACATACATCAAGGTATTAAACCCCTACCTGCTGGATTATTTGCGTTTACATGACCCCATGGAAGCCGAGGAGGAGTAATCAATGCAGAGAAAGGTTGAGCGCAACCTGTGGATTATTACCGGGGTGACCAGTTTTCCTTTCGTTATTCTAGCTCTGGCCAACCCGGATAAGGTGGTATTTCCCCACTTATATATACTGATGGCAGTCGCCGGTATTTTCAACGGCTTATTTGTGCCATTCTTCTTAATGCGGGGGGAAGGTAACTGGTTGCGCTACACTCTGGCCATTGGGGGTAATTTGCTGATTTCATATTTCTGGATTAATTTTACCGGTGGGGTGGAAAGCATCTTTTATCCTGCCTTTTACCTGTTGCCGATTGTAGCAGCTACTTTGTATGCCGACTTCCTTGGCGCGATGGCAACAGCACTGGTAGCCGGTGGCTTATCTATTTATGCCAAAGGCCAGGCAACAGGCTGGAAGGTAACTATGTGGCAGGATACGCGGATGCTGGCCCAGATTGTGCTCTTTTTCCTGGTTGCCGCCATTGTTGGTTATCTTTTGAAGGTACAAAGGGAACAATTCCGCCGTAACCAGAAGATGAATGAGGAACTGGAAATCGCCTATAGTCAGCTGATGGCTTCCCACGACCAGTTACAGAGTTACACTAATATTATTGAGAAAATGAACCGGGAAATGGAGCAACTGGCCATTACCGACGAGTTGACCGGTTTATATAACTATCGTTATTTCCAGATGACACTGGATAAGGAATTGAAACGCAACCGTCATTCTTCTTTAACCTTGATTATGCTGGATATAGATGATTTCAAAACCTATAATGACCGCTACGGGCACATGATGGGTGATAAGATGCTGGCCGAGGTGGCCCGGACCATTAAAAGCCTGGTCCGGGAAATAGACACCGTAGTGCGCTATGGCGGGGAGGAATTTGCCGTTCTCCTGCCAGCCACCAGAAGTGAAGAAGGTTTCCAGGTGGCGGAAAAGCTGCGCCAGGCTATCGCGGCTTTAAGGGTGCCGACAGCAGATGGGTTGCAGACCAGTATCACCGTCAGTGCCGGGATTTCCTGTTTCCCGGTCGATAGCTTGAACAAGTCGGAATTGATCAGTCATGCTGACCTGGCCCTTTATCGGGCTAAAGAAGATGGACGAAATTTAAGCCGTATTTATGAGAAATTACAGTAAGAGCAAGGCCGGACGCTGTCCCTGCCGGGAGCAGCGGCGGCCTGCTTTTGTAAAGGGGTAGGGGGATGAAGGGAGAAATCCAGCCGGCGGGACGATTGTTAACAACCCAGGAGCTGAAGAAAATCGGTTTAACACCCCAGCAGGCCCAGGCTTTAGGAGCGGTAAGACTGAAGGGGGAAAATGAGCAGGGCCGATGTCAGCGCTGCGGAGCTGTGTTGACTGATCCTGCTTCCTGCCCTCTTTGTCGGGCAAGCCATGGCTGGTGTGAGGCCTGTGCAAATATGGGATTAATTACTTCCTGCACGGACCTGTGGTTGTTTCCCGCCGGGGAGCTAACCCCACCACAACCTGCTTTCAAGGTAAAGCTGGATTTTACCCTGACTCCGTTTCAGAAGCGGGCAGCGGCGGGAATCCTGGACTGGTTGCGGTTTTCTCCGGAAAAACAGGCCCTGTTATGGGCCGCCTGCGGGGCGGGGAAAACGGAAGTAATATTCCCCGCCCTGGCCCTGACTTTGAACCGTGGTCAGCGGGCCTTACTGGCAGTACCGCGGCGGGAAATTGTGGTGGACCTGCAGGAACGGATTAAAAAGGCCTTTCCGGCAGTTGATCTCACCTTTCATTATGGGGGACAACCGGAACTGGCCAGAACGGGGGCTCTGGTGGTTGCTACCACCCATCAGGTGTTGCGCTTTCGCCATTGCTTTGCCCTGGTGATAGTCGATGAAGTAGATGCCTTTCCCTACCGTCAGGATGAACGGCTGGAGCTAGGAGTAGAGCGTTCTTTGTCGCCCGGTGGTAAAATGCTGACCATGACAGCTACTCCTGACCTTAAAGACGTGGAGAGAAGGCGGCAGGCGCGCACCCTCTTTTATTTGCCCCTGCGCCATCACGGGCAGCCGCTGCCGGAACCGGAAGTACTCCCTGATAGCCGGGAGGAATTGTTGCTCTGCCTGAAGCAGGCGGGGCCCTGGCTGGTGTTCGTGGCTTCGGTTCGCGAGGCCCGGGAGTTAAGCAACTGGTTAAAGGAACAGGGAATTGCCGCCAGTGGGGTATGGGCGGCGGACCCGGCGCGGGAGGAGAAAATAGCCGCCCTGAAGACAGGGCAATTGCAGGCCCTGGTAACTACCACCTTGCTGGAAAGGGGAATAACCATTCCTGGCGTAAATGTAATAGTCTGGCGAGCTGACCGGGAAAGGATTTTTGAACGGGCAGCCTTGATTCAGATCAGTGGCCGGGTGGGCCGTACTGCCGACCGCCCCGGCGGTCGGGTAATCTGGCTGGCAGCACAGCAAACGGGGGCAATGCGGGAGGCCCTGGAGAGTATTAGATACTTGAACCGAATAGGCAGGGAAGGTGAAGGAAATGGGTAGACTTTTACGTCCTGTTATTAAAGAAATAGGCCGCTGGCTGTTTCCCGAGGAATTACCCTGCCCTTTTTGCGGCACAGTAGGGATGAAATGGCATCCCTGTCCTACCTGTCGCCGCCAGTATAAACTGATGCGGCAACAACAGCACTGCCCCCGCTGCGGCCGCCTGGGCTATCAGGGATTGTGTCCGGCTTGCCAGAGCAAAGGCTATTTTCAGGTCGCCAGAGGTACTGGCCCTTATGGGGGGATATGGCAAAAAGTCCTCTATGAGTTCAAGTACCAGGGCCGTCGCTCTCTGGGCTGGCATATGGCCCACTGGCTGGCAGAAACGGTACTGGCGGAGCCTGGCTTTAAAGGCAGCCAGCTGGTAGTACCGGTACCTGTGGGACCGCAAAAAATCCTGGAGCGCAAGTTTAACCAGAGTGCTGTTCTGGCGGAGCATCTGGCCTGGTTTTTGCATTTACCGGTAGAGGAGGTTCTAGTGAGGACCAGGGATACCAGACCGCAGAGTAAACTGGGGCGGGTAGCCCGTTTATATAACCTGAGAGATGCTTTTAGTCTCTTCAACCCTGATGTGGTAAGGGAGAGAAAGATAATCCTGGTGGATGATGTCTTAACCACGGGAGCGACAGCAGAGGAATGCAGTCGTATTTTACTTGCTGCAGGCGCCAGGGAGGTCAATGTCATCACCTGGGCTACTGGCCAGGGGGAGGTGGATGAAAATGGAACTAAAAAACTGTGAAGAGTGTGGCAAACTGTTTATGTCCGCCGGGGCTTTGCGTTGCCCGGAATGTTTGGACAGAGAGGAAGCAATTTTTTCCCGCATCCGGGATTATGTTTGGGAACATCCCGGAGTAACGGTGGATGATGTAGTTAGAGAACTGGGGGTAAAACCGGAAAAAGTGCTGGCTTATTTACGGGAAGGCCGTCTGGCCATCAAAGGCCTAACCTGTCAGAGATGCGGGGCGCCTTTCAACATGGGGCGAATATGCCAGCGTTGTGCGAAAGAACTGGAACAGAATGTGAACAGGACAATCAAGGGACATAGAGCCAAAATGCACACTGCCAGCATGAGAAGAGAGGAAAAATAAGAAAACGAGAGGAAGAAAGAAATATTTTAATTTTATGGCCAGGAATGCAAATTAAGGTCTTGGCTTTTTTCTTCGATTAATTGACAGGACAATTTTTGCATTTAAGGTCGGTGAAGGATATGATAATCTCCAACCAGCAAATTCAATATATTTTAAAAGCCTATGGTCAAAAACCTGTTAATAAGGGAACAGTTAAAACTGGCGGAACGGCAGCCGGGGAGGGGCGGGACCAGGCCCAGCTTTCTCCGGAGGCGAAAGCGCTGCAAGCTGCCCTGGCGGCAGTAAAAGAGGCACCGGAGGTCAGGGAGGAAAAAGTGGCGGAATTGAGGGAAGCCGTTCGTTCCGGTACTTATAACGTGTCAGCGCAAGAGATTGCCGATAAAATGCTGGGACGGTTACTGGTAGACGAGTTGGTCTAGGAAAGGTGGTGGCCCCATGGCAACAGCAGCCGGGGTTCTGCAGGAATTGACACAGGTGCTGGCCGGGCAGAGGGATGTCTACGGCCGGCTTTTGTCATTGGCCAGAGAAAAACAGGAAGCGCTGGTGAGAGGGGATTTGCCGGTTATTGAGCAAATCGTGGCTCAGGAAGAACAGCTAGTGGTTCAGGTTGGAAAATTGGAGGAAGCCCGCAATCAACTGGTGGAAGCGCTGGCAACTGAACTGGGGCTGGAAGACCGGCAGCTTACTATTTCCAAACTGCTGGAACTGGGGGCTGGGGATACTTCCCGCCTGCAGGGGATTGCAGTGGAGCTGACCCATGTCCTGGAGGACCTGGGCAAAGTGAATGAACAAAACAAACAACTGTTGCAACAGTCCTTGAAGTACCTGGACTTTACCGTTAACCTGCTGGCCGGGCAGGAGGATTTGCCGGTCTATCATGGCAAAGAGGGAAATAACCCGGGAGAGCGGCCACCGGCGCGATTATTTGACAAGAAGGTGTGAGGAGATGCGGAGCACATTTTTTGGACTGGAGATAGCCCGTTCAGCCATCCAGGCCCAGCAGCGGGCCCTGGATGTAACCGGTCATAATATTGCCAATGCCAATTCCCCCGGCTATACCCGCCAGGAAGCGGTACTGGGGGCAAAAGCGCCCTATACGGTACCGGGGATGAATCGCCCCACTTCACCGGGTCAGGTAGGAACCGGGGTAGCAGTAGAGGAGATCCGGCGTTTGCGGGATGGCTTTATTGATGCCCAGATCCGCACAGAGAATAAAAACCTGGGCTACTGGGAAGCTAAACGGGATGCGTTGCAAAAAATCGAGGTCATACTGAATGAACCTTCTGATGCCAGTTTGCGCAATGTTCTGGATCAATTCTGGCAAGCCTGGCAGGAGCTGTCCAAAAATCCGGAGAGCCTGGCGGTGCGTTCTGTTGTCCGCCAGCGGGGGATAGCTGTGGCGGAAACCTTTAACCATCTGGACCAGCTCTACCGGGAGCTGCAGTCTGACCTGAATGATAATATCAAGGTCAAGGTACAGGATATCAACTCCATCGCCCAGCAGATTGCGGAAATTAACCTTCAAATCTTGCCAATTGAGGCTCAGGGAGACCGGGCCAATGACCTGCGGGACAAGCGGGATCTGCTGCTGGACAAACTGGCCAAAATCGCTGATATTCGCATCAGTGAAAATAAACTGGGTCAGGTAAATGTATCTATTGGCGGACGGGAGATCGTAACCGGCAGTCAGGTTTCCTTGCTGCAGGCAGTAGCCAATCCGGCCAATAATGGTTTTGTGGATGTGGTCTGGGCTGATGACCGGCAACCGGTCAGATTCAGTGCCGGGGAAATTCAGGGCTTGCTGGAGGCCCGGGGTTATTCCGATCCATCCACAGGTGAGTTCAAGGGGATTATTCCCGAGTTGCGGAAAGAACTGGATATGATGGCTAAAACCATTGTGGAAGAGACCAATAAGCTGCACCGGGGCGGTTATGACCTGACCGGAAATCAGAATAACAACTTCTTCAAACCCTATGTGGAAGGGGTGTATCCTCCCAGTGGAATTTCCCTGGCCCAGGCTATGCAGGTGGATGATGCCATTCTGGGCAGCCTCAATGCCATTGCGGCCGGCAACACTCCGGAAGCGGGGGATGGCGAAAATGCTCTGGAGATTGCTCAATTGAAACATAAACAGCTAATGGATTTGACCAAAGGTCAAAGCGGGCTGCTCAGCACCTGGCAGACAGAAAAGCCCTACGCCACCCGAGCCGATGGGCTCACATCAGTCGCCTATTCCGGCACAACTAATATCCTGGGCGGACTGTTTAATTTAGCGGATTTCCAGCCCAATGCAGCCCTGGTCTTTAAACAGGGTGACAAATCCTTTACTATCAGTATCACCGACGGCGCCGGGGCAGACGCCCTGACTCCGGCTGGAATAGTGACAGTCAATGATTTGCTGGCCAAAATCAACAGTGAGGCTCTGGCTCAAGGAATGGATCTGACAGCTTCTCTGGTGGAAAAACCCCCTGCCTCTGGCCAGTATGTACTGGAAGTAAAGGCAGGAAGCAAGGGGCTGGATAAACAAATCACCATTGAGGAGCGCAATTTCCAGGGGGCTGCTACCTTTGGCTGGGCCAATGCCAATGTAACTGGCACTGTGGATGATTTCTATCGCTCCCAGCTGGGGAAAATAGGGGTAGACAGCCAGGAAGCCAGCCGTATGGTGGAAAACCAGCAATTGCTGGTGGATCAGCTGGAAAACCGGCGCCAGTCCCTGGTCGGAGTGTCCATCGATGAAGAGATGACCAATCTGATCCGTTTCCAGCATGGCTATAATGCGGCTGCCCGGCTGGTAACGGTAATCGATGAGATGCTGGATAAAATCATCAATGGCATGGGGGTAACCCGATAGGAGGTGAAGGGTTGTGCGCGTAACTAACCAGATGATGATCAATACCTTCCGTAGAAATCTCAGCAGCAGTATGCGGGAAATGGACCGCCTGCAGGAACAACTGTCCAGTGGCCGCCAGATCAACCGCCCTTCTGATGATCCGGTAGGTTTAACCTATGCCCTGCGGCTGCGGACTAATCTGACGGAAAATGACCAGTATCAGAGGAATGTTTCTGACGGCCTGACCTGGCTGGAAAATACAGATAGCGCCTTGAATGAGGCCGGCCAGGCTTTACAGCGGGCCCGTGAGCTCGCCGTCTATGGGGCCAATGGAACCCATAGCCAGGAGTCCCTTGATGCCATTGCCAGGGAGGTGGCTCAGATCCGCCAGCACCTCGAGGCGGTGGCCAATACGGAGGTAGCCGGCCGCTATCTCTTCGCCGGCACCAAAACTACTACTAAGCCCTATGACAATGGGACCTGGCAGGGCAATACAGCGGTGATGAAATATGAAATCGGTCCGGGAGTTACGGTGCCGGTGAATGTTAGCGGGGCCGAGGTGTTTGGAGATAATACCGACAGTGTGTTTAAGGCGCTATCAGATTTGGAAAGCAAACTGCTGGCAGGGGACACGGCCGGAGTGTCGGCCCAGATTGGGGTTATTGACCAGTGGCTGAACAAAAATCAGTCGATTCGGGCTGAAGTAGGAGCGCGGACCAATCGTTTTCAACTAGCCCAAAGCCGACTGGAAGATGGTTATATAAACTTCAGCACGCTTTTAACCAAGACTGAGGATATAGACACTGCCAAAGTAATAACTGAGCTTAAAATGCAGGAAGAAGTTTATCGGTCAGCTCTGGCGGCCGGGGCCAGGATTATTCAGCCTACATTAGTGGACTTTTTGCGCTAATTTTAAGGCCAGTGGTTAACACTGGCTTTTTTTAAAGGAGTGGTGAGCCATGCAATTCCGCATAACTCATGTATGGCCACGAATTGAAATAAATGCCATTCCGGCACAGCAACGGCTGGAACAGATACCGGCTAGGATTGAGATTACAACTCAACCTACCAAAACGGAAATGGTAGGGGAGCCTTTTCGGGTGGAAATCAATCAATATCCCTGTTTTGCTGAAACTGGATTGAAGAATGTGTTTGATCTTACGCGAGATGAGGCGGAGCGGGCTAAACAGCTGGTATTAGAGGGCATTGGAAGGCGGGCAGAAGAAGGAGATGAACTGGCCGCTATTGAACATAAGGGTAATCCCCTGGCCGAGCAGGCTGAGGCTGTTGCTAATCCACCGCCGGCAGAGTTCAACATTGCCTTCATTCCTCAGTCACGACCGGAAATCACTGTTAGTGGAGGTAAAAAGCTTTTGATCGAACCGGGAAAGGTGGAAATTAGTTTTCGGCCGGGACAGGTAATCCATGATTATCAACCGGGCAAAGTGGAAATCTACCTGGCCCAGAAACCAGAGTTGCAAATAGAATTTATCGGTAGCGTTGTAGACATACGCAAATAGGGGGAATTGGGATGGAAATTACCACCAAAGCTTTTGGCGTCATTAAAATAAATGAGGAAGATATTCTTAATTTTATTGGCCCTATTCTGGGTTTTGAAGATATCAAACAATATGTGGTGTTGCATGACCAGAACAACCCTGGTCCTTTCTTCTGGCTGCAGGCGGTAAACAGTCCGGAACCGGCCTTTGTGGTAGTAGAACCTGGCACAATTTTAGCAGACTATCATCCTGTTTTCCCGCCGGAAGAACTGGAATTACTGGAAATTGAGGAACCGGCGGATTTGCGGGTTTTATTGATTGTCCGGATTCCGGAAAATATTAAAGAAATCAGTGTGAATTTAAAGGCGCCTGTACTAATAAATGCGCGCAAAGGGCTGGCCAAACAGGTTGTGCTGGAAGACAAACGCTATTCAGTGCGCCACTATTTGCTGCCAGCCGCTCAAGGGGGTGAAACCCGTGTTGGTACTGAGTCGGAAAGCAGGTGAGTCCCTGGTTCTGGGGGAAGGGATTGAAGTAAAAGTGGTGGAAATCAAGGGGGATAGAGTGAAACTGGCCATCTCTGCTCCCAGAGAAATTGGGGTCTGGCGGAAGGAGGTTTATGAAGCGATCGTAGTTACCAACCGGGAAGCTCAGGGGGTAAATTTAGAAAGTTTGGCGGAGATGCAAAAAATCTTAAAATAAGTTGTCAATCAGAGTAATCAGGAGATATTTTTTTATAAACAATCTAGAATGCATATATTTTCTGAAATACGATGTAAATAAAAATTATCATCTTACGATAATATTATTGAGCAAATCACCCACCGTCATAGCGGCCGGATGACGGCGGGAAAAATTTCGGCATGGATGCCGAAAAATAATATCAAGGAGGATGAAAAATTATGAGAATTAATCACAACATTGCATCTCTAAACACCTATCGGCAGTTGACTGCTAATACTGCTGCAGCTTCCAACTCGATCGCCAAACTTTCTTCCGGTCTGCGCATTAACAAAGCTGGAGATGATGCTGCTGGTCTTTCCATCTCCGAAAAAATGCGGGGTCAGATTCGGGGTCTGCAACAGGCTTCCCGGAACGCCCAGGATGGTATCTCCCTGATCCAGACTGCTGAAGGTGCTCTGAACGAGACCCATGCTATCTTGCAGCGGATGCGGGAACTGGCAGTACAGGGGGCCAATGATACCAACGTTACAGCAGACCGAAGCGCCATCAAGGATGAATTATTGCAACTGAAGCAGGAAATTGATCGTATTGCAGCTAATACTGAATTTAACACCCAAAAACTGCTCCAGAAGAATGACTCTTATATCTTCCAGGTAGGAGCCAATTCCGGACAAAATATCAAGCTAGTTATTAATGCAATGAATGCATCAGCGTTGGATGCTAATTTAACCCAGGCTAAAATCAGCGGTTTGTCTACTTACGGTAACTTTACTTCCTTTGTAACAGTAGTAAATAACGCCATTACCAAAGTATCTACCGAACGTTCCAAGCTGGGTGCCTATCAGAACCGGCTGGAACACACCATCAACAACCTGGATACCAGTGCTGAGAACCTGACAGCTGCTGAATCCCGGATCCGTGATGTAGATATGGCCAAGGAAATGATGGAATTCACCAAGAACAACATCTTGACTCAGGCTGCTCAGGCAATGCTGGCGCAGGCCAACCAGCAGCCGCAAGGGGTTCTGCAGTTACTCCGGTAATAAGTTTATGATTGATACTAAAATAGGCAGCCTTTACAGGTTGCCTATTTTAGTATTAGTTTTAAGGAGAAATGGAAATGGGAGAAATAATCAAACTAGAAAATAGTCAATTTAAAGAGTTTCAAATCAATATACTGAACAGTAAAAAAGGTCAACCTTATGTAATTGTCAATGGCTTGTTTTTGCACAGCCGCTATGATCCAATTAAAGAGGCTCAACGTTGGGCAGAAGTTCATTACCAAAAAAACCATTTACACATTTTATTCGGTTTTGGTGCAGGGTATTTTGCTCAAGAACTTTTGCGACACCTGGATGAAAATGATTTTTTGCTGATCATAGAACCTGTTGCTGAACTCTTTCTAGAAGCAGCTAAATTTATTGATTTACACCAGTTTTATGCGCATGAGCGCGTACTTATTTTGGTTGGATTTGAACGCATGGAAATTGAACGTCATTTGCGCTTTATAATTAATCTGCAATATGCAGGTCGAGTGGAAGTTTTATGTTCTCCCAATTATGACAAACTTTTGCCTGAGGAAAAAAATCAACTGGAAAAACTGGTTTTGGAAGTAAGCAAACTGGAACTGGTAAATTTGAATACTATCAAGTATTTTGCCCAAACCTGGCAGGATAATTTTTTGTCTAATCTCTATTTTTCCTGGGAATCAATACCTTTTCGGCGTTTGGCAGGAAAACTGGATTGCCCTGTGGTAATTGCTGCGTCAGGGCCATCTTTAAATAAACAGCTCGAATTATTAAAGAAAATTAAAGATCAAGCATTAATTATAGCTGCAGGGTCAACCATTAATCCTCTGTTAAGCGGGGGAGTTAAACCCCATCTGGTAGTAACCATTGATGGCAGCACAGCTAACCTGAAACATTTTGAAGGGATAGAAATTGATGATATTCCCTTATATTATGCTTTGATTGTGCATAAAGAGATTCCGGCAAAACACAGGGGTATAAAAGTGGTTTTTAATAGCGATAACCAGCAACTGGCAGAATGGGCTGACCAGGTTTATGGAGAGCCTCTGGGCTATATCAGAGGCGGTCCTTCAGTAGCCAATTTTTGTTTTGACCTGGCCAGACAGATTAGTTCGGGGCCGATTTGTTTTATTGGCCAGGACCTGGCCTATACAGGCAATAAATCCCATGCAGAAGGAAACAAATATTTTAAAGAAGTACAGCTGGAACCGGAAAAAGTGGATGGTAAAAAATATTTGCGTACTAAAGGTTTTTATGGAGAAGAAGTTATTACCGATTATCCTTTTCTCAACATGAAGAAACAATTTGAAGACCAGCTGCTGACCATGCGAAAAGTCTACGGGGACCTGCGACCGGTTTATAATGCTACTGAAGGTGGAGTTTACATCGAAGGAATGGAACACATTAGTTTTAGAGAGTTTATCGAACGCTATTGTAACCGGGATGTCCGTGCTCACCTGGCCAGTCTCTATTTGCAAGATATTGAACCGGAACAGGTTAGGGACAGGATTGAGAAAAGTTACGAGGAGGAAATGGTTAAACTAAAACAAGTAGAGCGATTATGTCATAAGGCACTTGACTTATTAAAGGGGGTTTCCCGGCAAACTGAACATGTTAATGCCAAAATTCTGACTAAATTGGATAAAATAGATGAGGAATTGAATGAGTTGTTAAAGAGTAATTTAGTACATTTTGCCATTATGCCGGAAATTTTCCGCATCAATCATCTCTATCTGGAACCAGCCAGGGAAACGGCTGTGGAACGGACTAAGAGAATTCTGGATAAATCAGAGGCTCTTTACCGTTCCATCAATAAGGCTGTTATTTATGTTACTGAGATTATTGAAAAACTAAGAGAGGATAATGCAGATGAATAAAGAAGATTTACTAAATGAAACCATGGCCAGTTTGGCGGAATATCTGCCCAAATTGATTGCAGGTTGTCAAAAAATTGCCGAGCAATTTCATACTGCTGATGAAGCCAGTGCCATGCAATTACTGCCGGCAGCCATTGAAGGATTAGAGTGGGTTATCACTGCTGTAAGTGAATTGCAAAAATTTGGCCTTTTAACAGAGATTGATCCAAGCAAATTAACTATGCATTTTTCGGAACTGGAGTCAGCTCTCGCTAACCGCGATTATATTCTGCTGGGCGATCTGCTGGAATATGAGATTGTACCAGTCCTGGAAGAGTGGTTGGATAATTAATGAGCATTACCTGGGAGAAAATTATAAGCAGAACTGGTTTGCCGACGGTAAAAATCAGAGAGGGAAATAAGGAAATCTATTTACACAGTAAATACGACCCTTTACGTGAAGCCGAGCAGTGGGTTAAAGGCTGGACAGAGATGATGACCGGTCACCCTCAGGCCCTGGTGGTAATCGGGCTGGGGCTGGGTTATCATGTCCATATTCTGGCTGAACAATACCCCGATTTTCCTATAACAGTATGGGAATTTAACCCGCACTTCTATAATTGGATAAAAGAACAACACCTGCTCAGACTGTCCGAGAGAGTTAAAATCTATTGCAGTGAAAATATAGAAGAAATAAAGAATATATTATTACCTTTGCTTCTGGCTCCTGAAAATATGGTTTTTATTCACAATCATTCTCTGGCCCTGATGTCTGAGGCTCTGTCACCAGTTAAAAAAGTCCTGGAAAGTTATCTTTTACAACAGAGAGCTTATAAAAATCAGAAAAAGTTACTTGAAGAAAATTTTGCTCACAATCTTACTTTAAACGATCCTGGTCTTACAGCTTGCAATAAATTCATCAACGGCAGCCCTGTTCTTCTGGTCTCGGCAGGACCGTCTCTAACCAAACAACTCTCGATTTTAAAAGAAATTGCTGCAGAAGGCTCTATTAAAATTGCGACAGTGGGTACAGCCCTGAAGCCCCTGGTTAAGGCAGGTATAATACCGGACCTGGTAATGATTTCTGACCCCAATGAAAAAATTAGTGAACAATTTAATGTAGAAATTAATTTACCACTTCCACCTTTGTTTTATCTTTCAACGGCAAATCATTCTGTAGTGGCCAGTTATCAGGGGCCAAGGTATATTGTCTGGCAAAAAGGGTTTGTACCTGCGGAACTGGAAGCAGAGAAACGCAATCAACCCCTTATTTTAACCGGTGGCTCAGTAGCTACCTGTTTACTGGATCTACTGGTGAAATTGGGTGCATCCTCTGTTGGCCTGGTTGGACAGGACCTGGCTTATACAGACGGTTACAGTCATGCAGCAGATACGGTGGCGGCACGGCAGATAATCGCGGATCATAGCTTACTCTGGGTAGATGGTTATGATCAGCGGGGTAAGGTACCTACTTCCCTCAATTTGTTTTCTTACCTCAAATGGTTTGAGAATTATGCCCTTATGTTTCCTGGAAAGGAATTACTCTGGAACTGTACGGAAGGCGGAGCATATATTCCTGGTTGGCGGCATGAACCACTGGCGAGTTACTGGCGTTTTGCCTTAAGGAGGCGGCAAGAGGATGGAAGAGATTTATAAAGGAAAACGCATCCTGGTGACCGGGGGAACAGGCACGATTGGCAGTGAACTGGTCAGGCAGCTTTTGCAATTTCAGCCTGAAGTTATTCGCCTTTATAGTCGGGATGAATCGAAACAGTTTGAACTACAACATGAGTTTCGTTCACATACCAATATCCGCTATTTACTGGGGGATATCAGGGACAAGGAAAGACTCAAACGGGCTATGGAAGGGATTGATGTTGTTTTTCATGCGGCGGCTCTGAAACATGTTCCTGCCTGTGAGTATAATCCCTTTGAGGCAGTTAAGACCAATGTCCTTGGTACCCAGAATATTATTGAATGTGCTCTTGATGAAGAAGTGGAACGGGTAATTGCCATCAGTACAGACAAGGTAGCTAATCCTACCAATACCATGGGGGCAACCAAACTATTAGCAGAGAAACTCATGGCTGCTGCCAATTACTATAAAGGAGCCAGGAAAACTGTTTTTGCCTGTGTGCGTTTTGGCAATGTTATGGGGTCCAGGGGGTCAGTCATTCCTTTGTTTATCCAACAGGTTGCCCGGGGTGGACCTTTAACTATAACTGATCCGGAGATGACCAGGTTTATGATGTCCATTCCCGAGGCAGTGGCACTGGTCCTGAAAGCAGGAGAAATCGCTCGGGGCGGGGAGACCTTTATTCTGAAAATGCCAGCTTTAAGGCTGGGAGATCTGGCGGAAGTGATAATCGAAGAGGTTGCGCCAAAACATAATTATACAGCCAGGGATATCAGAATCGAGGTTATTGGTTTGCGAGCTGGAGAAAAACCCCATGAAGAATTGATGACAGCTGATGAGGCTACACGGGCAGTGGAACTACCCGGTATGTTTGTTATTTACCCCAGTATCGATCCGGCCAGTTATAATACCGAAGGTCAGTATCAGGCCTATCGTTCCGATGCCGGACCCTTGCTGACTAAAACAGAGATTAAAGAAATGTTATATCGATTAGGTTTACTGTACAAACGGGCGACTGACTGAGAGTCAGGAGGAAATGCGCATGATTGTATTAAAGGATAGGCAAATTGGGCCCGAACAGCCAGTTTTTATCATTGCTGAAGCAGGGGTTAATCACAATGGAGACCTGCAATTAGCGAAAAAAATGATAGATGTGGCAGCTGCAGCAGGGGCTGATGCTATCAAATTTCAAACTTTTAAAGCAGAGAAACTGGTGACCAGAAATGCGCCAAAAGCAGATTACCAGAAGAAATCTACTGAAACCGGGGAATCCCAGTTTGCTATGTTAAAAAAACTTGAGTTAAGTGAACAGGACCATTATGAGCTGTTTGCCTACTGTCAGGCTAAGGGAATCCGTTTCATGTCTACACCTTTTGATGAAGAGAGTTTGTTATTTCTACATTCGTTAGGGGTGGAGTTGTTTAAGATCAGTTCCGGAGATTTGAATAACCAGCCTTTTTTGCATAAAATCAACTCCCTTGGCAAACCCGTTATTTTATCTACGGGGATGGCTAATTTATCAGAAATAACCGAAGCGGTTCAAATACTTTCCAACTGCCCTCTTGTTTTATTGCATTGCACAACTGCTTATCCAACTCCTGTAGAAATAGTAAATTTGCGAGCGATCAACTTACTACAAGAAAAGTTTGGGCCGATGGTAGGATATTCCGACCATACACTGGGGACGGAAGTAGCAGTAGCTGCAGTTGCCCTGGGAGCGATCGTTATCGAAAAGCATTTTACTCTGGACAAAAACCTGCCGGGCCCAGACCAGCAGGCTTCCCTCAATCCCGAGGAATTAACTTTAATGGTACGGCAAATCAGAAATGTAGAAAAAGCACTGGGCAACAAAAGGAAGGAATGTACAGAAATAGAGACGGCCAATAAACTTGTAGCACGAAAGAGTATCGTTTCCAGTCAGTTTATTCCCAGCGGGGTGACTATTCGAGAAGATATGATTGCTATTAAGAGACCGGGTACTGGGATTGAACCAGGGTTATATAGCAAGGTCATTGGCAGAAAGGCAAAAGTGGATATTGCACCCGATCAGCCATTGACCTGGGATATGCTCGAATGATTTTGAGGTGAATTATGAGGAAAATTGCTGTAATTACCGGCACCAGAGCCGATTATGGTATTTATAAACCGATTTTGACAGCTATCAGCCAGCACCAGGAATTAAGTTTGCAGTTAATAGTAACAGGTATGCATTTGCACACCCGTTTTGGGCGGACTATTGAACAAATCAGGCAAGATGGTTTTGCCATAGCAGCGGAAGTACCCATTCTCTCTGAAACGGACGGTCCAGACGAGATGGCAAAGGCTATTGGTCGGGCGATTCTGGGGTTGACAGAAGCAATAGGTCAGCTTGAACCTGATTTGGGACTGGTACTGGGGGACAGGGGGGAAATGCTGGCTGCAGCCATTGTTTTTTCTCACCTGGGTATTCCTGTTGTCCACTTACATGGTGGAGAAGTTTCAGGAACGATCGATGAGTCGGTCCGTCATGCAATTACCAAACTGGCCCATATTCACTTTCCTGCCACTGAAAGCAGCAGAGAAAGACTGATTAAAATGGGGGAAAAACCGGAAAATATCTATGTCGTCGGAGCAGCCGGGTTGGATTATATTATCAATAAACAATATACCGCCAGAGAAATTCTCGTACAAAAATATCGGATCGATGAGAAAAGGCCTTTGCTACTGGTTTTACAGCATCCGGTCAACTGGGAATATACTGAGGCAGGCTGGCAAATGGAACAGACAATGCGGGCGCTGGAACGGCTACAGTTGCCAACTATTCTCATCCATCCCAATTCCGATGCCGGGCACCTGCGGATGCTGGAAATAATTAGGCAATACCAAAATAGGGCCTGGCTGCAAACCTTTCCCAGCATCCCTTCTGCCGATTTTCTGGGTTTAATGCAGATTGCTGCTGTGTTGATAGGAAATTCCAGCAGTGGAATTATTGAGGCCCCCAGCTGCGGTTTACCGGTTATAAATATTGGATCTCGTCAAGCTGGTAGAGAGAGAGCAACGAATGTGATTGATGTCGATTATAATGAGGAAATGATTTATGCTGCTATTATAAAAGCACTTAAAGATGGGCGTCGAACTTATGATAATCCATATGGAGATGGTAAAACCGGCCCAAGAGTTGCAGATTTACTGGCCAGAATTGAGATAAATCGGGATTTATTAAATAAACAGATAGCCTATTAATGGTGGGGGTTAAAATGGCTAAGTTGATTATTGTAGGAGCTGGTGGGCATGGGCGGGTGGTGCTGGATATAGTTTTAGCACAATCCCAGTGGGAGGATATTGTTTTTGTAGACCAGAATCCGCAATTGTTCGGGCAAAAAATAAAAAATATACCTGTCATAGGTAATATCGAAAAATTGCTGGGATTAAAGGAGGCTGGCTATACAGACTGTATAATTGCTATCGGAGACAATCAGGCGCGGGCGCAAATGGCTGAACAAGCAAAAAAAGCTGGACTGAAATTCATCAATGCCATTCACCCATCAGCCCTGATTAGTGTTACTGTCAGAATGGGGGTCAATAATGTAATTGCAGCTGGCAGTATTGTTAACACCGATGTGCAAATTGGTTCCAATGTAATAATCAACACTGGAGCCATAGTTGAACATGATAATATAATTGAAGATAATGTACATATTTCGCCCGGTGCTAGATTGGCTGGTAAAGTCCAGGTTGGCCGGGGTGCCCATGTTGGTATTGGTGCTACCGTTATTCAAAACATAAAAATTGGGGCAGAGGCGGTGATAGGAGCTGGTGCTGTGGTGATTTCCGATGTTCTGCCCAGATCTACGGTAGTGGGGGTTCCGGCCAGACAGCTTGAGAAACGGAGGTAAACTAGATGAAGATACCGCTTTCAGCTCCGGATATAACGGAGAGGGAAATAGACATGGTTGTGGAGGTTTTACGCTCAGGGCAATTAGCTTTAGGGCCCAGGATGATTGAATTTGAAACCCGGATGGCAGAATATACAGGCGTAAAACACGCCATCGCTGTTAACAGTGGTACTAGTGGCTTGCATTTGGCAGTTAGAGCATTGGGGATCCAGGAAGGGGATGAGGTAATTACTACCCCTTTTAGTTTTGTTGCCAGTGCCAACTGCCTGTTATTTGAGCGCGCTCGCCCTGTGTTTGTGGATATTGAACCTGAGACATATAATCTGGACCCAAACAAGATTGAAGCTGCCATAACTGAAAAAACCAGGGCTATTTTACCGGTCCATGTTTTTGGACAGTGTTGTGAAATGGATAGAATCCGAGAGATCGCTGCCAAATACAATCTCACGATTATTGAGGATGCCTGTGAGGCAATAGGAGCCGAATATAAAGGCAGAAAAGCAGGAAGCTTTGGGGAAGCAGCGGTATTTGCTTTCTATCCCAACAAACAGATGACCACCGGTGAGGGTGGGATTATCGTAACAGACAGGGATGATATTGCCGAACTTTGCCGTTCTATGCGCAATCAGGGCCGGGGTAAAGAGGGACGCTGGCTGATACATGAACGATTGGGCTATAATTACAGAATGGATGAGATGAGCTGTGCCCTGGGTTTAGCTCAGTTGAGCCGGATTGAGGAGATTATGGCCAAGAGGGAAAAAGTAGCACAGGAATATAATATGCGATTAAAAGAGCTGGATGAAATCAAGATACCTGAAGTAAAACCGGAAAATAAAATAAGCTGGTTTGTTTATGTGATTACATTAGCGGAAAATATTAACCGGGAGTTATTTATGCATGAATTGCAAGCCGAAGGGGTTGCCTGCCGGGCTTATTTTGAACCCATACATTTACAACCTTTTTATTGTGAGACATTTGGATACCGCAAAGGGGATTTTCCTGTATGTGAAAAAATAGCCAGCAAAACTGTAGCCCTACCTTTTCATAATAATTTATCTGAAACTGAAATCGATTATGTAGTCAATGTTATAAAAAAAGCCATTAGAACAGCTAAAAAATAATGAGAATAAGAGTTATTTAAGCCAGATGGCATTTGTTTTTTTTGGGTTGTTTACGATAATAAATTTAAGGATAATTGTGCGGAGGGATTATCATGAAGATTGATAATCGGGTGGTTAATAATGTTAATAATATTGAGCCAGCCAGGATTAATAAAGAAGCGAAGTTGCCGGAAGAAAGTCAACAGCAGACTGATATGAAGATTGAAAACCAGGAGCAAATGTTGCAGCTGGTTATAGAAAAGGCAAATAAAGTTTTGGAAGGATCAGAAAGACATTTTGAATATGAAGTACACAAACCGACTAATCAAGTGGTCATTTCGGTGATTGATGATAAAACAAAAGAAGTTATACGGGAGATTCCACCCAAAAAATTACTGGACATCATCGCAAAACTCTGGGAGCTAGCCGGAATTATTGTAGACAAAAAGGCCTGATTTGAAAGTGGGTGAATACCATGAGCGGTAACTTGCGGATTGGAGGTCTGGCTACAGGCCTGGATACAGATCAAATCATCAAAGATTTAATGAAAGCAGAACGAATACCAGTCGATAAATTAAAACAGCAGAAACAGATTATCGAATGGAAAAAAGAAGATTATCGCAGTTTGAATTCGGCACTGGCTGCATTACGTAATGAAGTTTTTAACCTGAAACTGGAAGGGACTTTTCGGGCCAAAAAAGCAACATCTGCAGATGAAAAGGTCGTTCAAGCCTATGCCAGTTCAGCAGCAGTTGTAGGTAATTATAAAGTGACTGTGCATAGTTTGGCCCAGGGAGCAAGCAAATCATCAACAGCGGCACTGGGGGTTGCGACTAATCCCAGTCAGAGTCTGACAGCGGTTAATTTAACTTTTCGATTAAATGGTAAAGATATTACAATTAATGCCGGTGATAATATTAATCAAGTTGTGAGCAAAATTAATGCTGCGGGAGCAGGGGTTAATGCTTCTTATGACACTACAACAGACAGACTTTATTTGGTAACTACTGCTATTGGAGCGACAGCACAAATCGATTTTTCCGGTACAGTAGCAGGCAGTGACGGTGCCAATTTTTTAACCAATACTTTAAAACTCAATGTATCCCTTGATGCTGCAAATAATGATACAACGAAAGTCATAGGGAAAAATGCGATAATTGATTTTAATGATGCAACCAATTTAACCTTTGGCAGCAATCAGGTTACAATCGCTGGTATAACCTTAGATTTAAAAAGCGAATCTGCTACACCGGTTAATATTAGTGTTAATGCTGATGTGGATTCGGTAGTAGCCAAAATAAAAAGTTTTGTTGACAAATACAATGAAACTATTGAGCTTTTTAACAAAAAGTTTTCGGAAGAGCGTTATAAGGATTACCTGCCTTTGACTGACGAACAGCGGCAACAGCTCTCCGAAACTATGCAACAAAAATGGGAAGAAAAAGCCCGAAGCGGCTTGCTGAAAGGAGATAGTTTAATAAGTTCTGCGCTGGGTGGGATGAGGAGTGTGTTAAGCAGTATTATCCAGGGCCTACCCAGTAGTTTCAACCAGTTATCCCAGATTGGTATTACTACTGGCTTATATCAGGAAAATGGCAAACTTTATTTGAACGAGTCGAAATTAAGAGAAAAACTGAATACCAACCCTGATGATGTGATGAACATTTTCCGTAAGGATAGTACAGTAATAGCGGAAAAAGGGATAGCCATACGTTTATATGATGAGATCAGCAACCAAATCAACAAATTTTCAGCTAAAGCGGGGTCAATTTACACATATAGTTTGGTTGATAATAGCACCCTTGGAAAAGAACTTAAAGAAATTAATAACAGAATTAGCGCAGCAGAAGATCGTTTAAAAGAAAAAGAAGACCGCTACTATCGACAATTTGCAGCTTTAGAGCGGGCTATTAACATGATGAACGCACAAAGCAGCTGGTTAGCTTCCCAGTTTGGTGGCGGAAAATAGAAAGCGGGGGATTAAGTAATGACAGTAACCAATCCGTATCAACAATATCTTGATAACCAAATAAACACGGCAACCCCGGAAAAACTCCTTTTAATGCTTCTGGATGGTGGGATCAGGTTCTGTCAAAAAGCTGTTCAGGCAATAGAGCAGAAGGATATCAGTGAAGCTCATACCAACCTGGTAAAGGCCCAAAATATAGTCCTGGAACTACTGGCAACCCTGGACAGGAGTTATCCCATTGCGGAAAATTTAGCAGCTCTTTACGATTATATGAATCGTCGTTTAATTGAAGCCAATATTAAAAAAGATGCAACTATCATTAATGAGGTTACTGGTTTTTTCAAAGAACTGAAAGAGGCTTTTGCCCAGGCTGCCCTGATTGCAAAAAACAACAATAACAGCATGGTCCGAGGTGGCCTGAATGTGGCAAAATGAGATAGAACGGGTGCTGATCCGTCTCCTCGATTTAACAGAAGAGATCATCACTCTATTGTTGAATAAAGAAATAGATAAACTGGAAGGCTTATTGACGGAGCGCGGAGATTTATTGCAATGGCTAGGAAATGTCCAAGAAAATAATATTTCTGCTTACAGCGATCTCATGACCACAATCAGAGAGAAAGATCAGGCGATGCTGGAGCTGGCTTTAAAGACAAAAGAGGAACTGGCCAGTCAGATAAAATTTCAGCAACAGGCCCGAAAAGCTGTCTGGACTTATGAAGCGGATAATAATTTCATTCTCGATGCCATTTTCTTTGACCGCAAAAAATAATTCCTCTTTCCTCTTGCACTTTCATCAATTACCAGCTATAATAAGATTATACCTTTGCTTGAGTAATAGCCATATTACCTGGGCGAAGGGAATAATACCTATTCAGGAAAGAGGGATTTCTACATGTACCAAGACAAGACTCTCGTGTGTAAAGACTGTGGGCAGGAATTCGTTTTCACCGCTGGTGAACAACAATTCTATGCCGAAAAGGGTTTCGAAAACGAACCCCAGCGCTGCCGTTCCTGCCGGAACGCTCGCAAAAACAACCGGACCGAAAGACCTCAGCGGGAAACCTATGCTGCTGTTTGCGCTGAGTGCGGTGCCGAAACTCAAGTTCCCTTCATGCCCAGAGAAGATCGTCCTGTCTATTGCCGTGACTGCTACTCTGCCAAGCGGGCTGCTCTGTAAGTAGCGCCTGTGCTGTTACAATAAACGGGATAACAAGGGAAGAACGACCCGGAGTTTTAGCTCCGGGTTTTTTCTTTCGACAGAATTTTTGTAGCGAAAAAGTTGTCCTAAAAGTTTTCCACAGAAAAAAGGTTTGAAATAACAGTTATCCACTGACTTATCCACATTATCCACAGGTTTTTATTCACAACCGGGCAGGAAGAGACCAGTCGATAGCGAAAGAAGAATAATAATGTCATTAAAAATGTCGAAAGAGGTTTTAAGATGTCAGCAAAGGTTACTTACTGGAAAAAGTGGATGGTAGTTTTCTTTTTACTTTGCTTTTATGTCCTGGCTGGCTTGTTTTTCTGGTCGGAAAAAGGAATATCTGCGCCTGAAGCAACAGAAATTCCCCATTTACCGGTGCCCATTGCCAGGGAACCGGTACTGGTAACCGGCCTGGGACAGGGGCCAGGCGGAGTAATAATCAACCGCCTTACATCTGTCTTGAATATTGACCATACCTTTCGATATAAAGCGGAATACAGGGATTTAACCGGTTATAAAACCCTGATCGTTGTTATTGATTACAATGTTCACAGCATGAAGGCGGCTTATACGGACTGGCAGGAAGAGAGGCAGCGGGTTTTGAATCTGGTGGCGGTGGCCAGAGGGCAGGGGATGAGGATAATTGGAGTTTTGTGCCAGCCGGGGCCGGATTTAACCGCCATCTGGCCCTATCTTGATTATTTGCTGGTTATTGAAATAACACCCGGGCAAGATTGGCAACTGGAAACCTATCAAGGACTTTTAAGCCGGGTATCCAGTTTTGAACAGGCCAAAATTCCTCTCAATGCAGTTTTTCGCTAAGGAGGCAAACTGATGGCGAAAAAGATTCTGGTGATATGCTTTTTAATGCTTGCCCTGGTAGGACCGCCTCTGTTTCAACCTCTGGCAGAGCTGGCAGTGAACTATTATGAAAAGGCCGGGATAAGCGGAGAGGGTATGGTGCTACTGGGGCTGGCTTATGGCTTTTTATATTACTTTCTGCTGGACCTGGTACCTATGCTCTTGTCCTTTACCCTCTGGAAATTAAGCTGGCCCCTGGGGAAAAAGGTGGCGGCCATAGTGGCGTTCCTGGCCTTTATAGGGGCGGAAAGCTATGCTTATTTTTTAGGGGGTGAGACTCCACCCTGGTTTTTAACCCTGGCCATCTGGTTCTGGAGTTTTGCACTGGTCATGGTAATAACTATGGCAAATTATAAACCGCCTTTAACGGTATTATTTTTGATGCCGTTAAGTTTAGCTACCATGGAATGGCTGCGCTTTTGGCCCCTCTGGCCGCAGGGGCAGTTAGCCTACGCCCTGGCCGAGGTAAGCAGTTTTCTGGGTGATGCCACAGCCATCAGCCTGATTCTGGTGAGTCTGGCCATATTGACTGCATTGCTGACCATAGTGGCCACCCAGTTACAGGCTATGTACTATCATAGTTATAAGGCCGCTGTTCAATCAGGGGAAGAACGCTTACGCTGGCTGGAATTGCGCAATTTACAGGAAATGCACACTCTTGTGCATGACCTCAAGACACCCTTGACTACTATTGCTGGCCTGAATTCTCTGGTGGGTCTTCTAACGGTACAGGAACAAATCCGGGAGTACAGTGAAAAAATCGCCCAGGCGGTGGATAATGCCAGTGCCATGGTTTCGGAAATCCTGGCAGAGGCTAAAAGAACCAGGATTTCCGTCGGAGATCTGGTCAATTACATCAGGGCCCATGTATTGCCCCGTTATACCGGGCAGACGGTGATTTTTGATATCCAGGGAGCAGAGCGGGAATTAGCGATTAACCATATTCGCATCACCCGGGCCTTGATCAATATCCTGGAAAATGCCTTTGAAGCAACTGCCCATCAGCCGGATGCCCGGATTAAGTTCAGCACCAGAGGGCATGACGGTTGGGTGGAATTTATTATCGAAGATAACGGTCCGGGCATGGAACCGGAACAGCTGGAAAAGATCTGGGAGTGGGGGTTTTCCACCAAAAAACAGCCATCGGGGTTAGGGTTGTTTTTTGTCAAACAGGTGATAACTCAACATCAGGGGAAAATTGAGATCAGCTCAACAAGAGGTCAGGGGACAAGGATAAAAATATTGCTACCGGAAGAGCGGGAAGGAGGTAGTTTGCTTGGCCAAAATCCTGATTATCGATGATGATGCCGCTATTCGCTATACTGTCGGGGAAATTTGCAAATTTGCCGGCTGGGAAGCGATAGAAGCGGAAAATGGGGCTCGCGGGCTGGAGCTGTTCACCCGCCATCATCCGGATCTGGTGCTGGTGGATTACCACATGCCGGCCTTAGATGGCCTGGAAACCGTTGAGCGTTTGCGGGAACTGGATAGCCATACACCGATTATTGTCCTTACAGTGGACGAACGGCAGGAAATCTGTGATGCCTTTCTGGCTGCAGGGGCCAGCGATTTTGCCTTAAAGCCTATTAAAGCCCCGGACTTGATTGCCCGTTTGCGGGTTCACTTGCAGTATGGTCAACTGCGGCGGGAACAGGTTTCAGATTTACCAAAAGGCATGAGTGCCAAAACCCTGGAATCCATTGCTGCTTTTCTGCGCCAGCAAACCGAACCTCTGACCATTGAGGAGATTCAGGCCGGGGTGGAGCTGGCCTATCCCACTGTCCATCGCTATCTCATGTATCTGGTGCAGGAAGGGAAAGTGGTCATTTGCTGTGATTACGGTCGGGTAGGACGGCCCAAAAACAAGTATATTTGGCAAAAGGATTAAAACATGGCATAATATTAGTACAGCCATCTTCTGGAGATGATTTTATGCCAGAGCGAGTATTTTTGCCCAATTGGGATGAATTGAGAGCGAGAGAGCAGAAGAAAATCGAAGAGTTGCAGCAACTGGGCTGGCAGAAAGCACGAATTATTGCCGATTATTTAAAACAACAATGGCAGGTAGAAAAAGTCTGGTTGATCGGCTCACTGGCTCAGGGGAGATTTGGTGTCAATTCGGATCTGGATCTGGTAATTAGTGGATTTAAAGATCAGCAACGATATTTCAAGGTCCTGGATGATTGCCTGAGACTGGCAGATCCTTTCAGTGTAGATCTTTTATTAGCGGAGGAACTGCCTCCCGGCTGGGAGAAAAACCTTTATTATTCATCATACTTATGGCTTTCAACTGGTCTGGAGTCGTATGGAACCATTGGTCAATGAGTTACCGGAAGTATACCAGGAAGCTAAAAAACAAATTAATGCCTTTATTCAGTATTTCAGTAAGCCTGGCAATTAGTTCAGGCTTTTTTCTTTTCTGAGATAAATATGAGAAAAAATAGCAAAGTATTTATATTTATGCCATAATAGCAGCAAAGAAACAAAGGTGTAATAGAGCAGAAAGATTGAATACAGGAGCGGCGAAAATGAAGACAGAGGAAATTTTGCTGGAAATCAAGGATTTGCGCACATATTTCTACACTCCGGAAGGGGTGGTCAAGGCGGTAGACGGGGTCAATCTCAGGCTCAACAAGGGCGAGACCCTGGGGGTAGTGGGAGAATCAGGTTCCGGAAAATCCATTACCGCTATGTCGATCCTGGGGCTAATCCCCAAACCGCCGGGTAAAATCGAGGGCGGGGAGATCTGGTTCAATGGCGAAAACCTGCTCACCAAATCGGAAAAAGAGCTCAGGGCCATTCGGGGTAATGATATTGCTTTCATTTTCCAGGACCCGATGACCAGCCTCAATCCCCTGCTGACGGTAGGGGAACAGATTGCAGAAGCTATTCGTTTACATCAAGGGCTGGGTCGCAAGGAGGCCTGGGCGAAAACAGTGAAGATGCTGGAACTGGTGGGTATTCCGGAAGCGGAACGCCGGGCTCAGAGTTATCCCCACCAGTTCAGTGGCGGGATGCGGCAGCGGGCCATGATCGCCATGGCGCTTAGCTGTAATCCTAAACTGCTGATTGCTGATGAACCTACTACGGCCCTGGATGTAACCATCCAGGCCCAGATTCTGGACTTGATGCAAAAACTGAAAGAGGACTTCCATACCTCTATCCTGCTTATCACCCATGACCTGGGGGTGGTGGCGGAGATGTGTGATGATGTCCTGGTGATGTATGCCGGGCGGCCGGTAGAATATGCCCCTGCTGAGGTTCTGTTTGCCGAACCGAAACATCCCTATACCTGGGGCTTGCTGGGCTCTTTGCCAGACCTGGAGGCCGAGGAGAAAAAGCCGCTGGAGCCCATTGAAGGCGGACCGCCGGATTTGCGCAATCTGCCAGAAGGATGCGCTTTTGCTCCTCGTTGTAAGCACAAAAGCTCCCTCTGTGAGAAGAAAAGGCCGCAGTACAGGGAACTGGCACCGGGCCACCTGGTAGCCTGTCATCTCTATGCCGAGGAAAAAACGGAGGTTTAAGCCATGACCCAGCCATTACTGGAAGTAATCGATTTGCAAAAACATTTTCCCATTACTAAAGGTTTTATCCGGCAGAAACAGGTGGGGGCGGTGAAGGCGGTAGATGGTGTTTCCTTCAGTGTGGCCAGAGGGGAAACCCTGGGTTTAGTAGGGGAATCGGGTTGTGGCAAATCCACTACCGGGCGTTGTGTTTTGCGGTTATTAGAGCCCACAGGCGGGAAAGTGTTGTTTGAGGGTCAGGACCTGCTGGGACTGAGCCGGGAAGAAATGCGGCAAAAACGCCGGGAAATGCAGCTGATCTTCCAGGATCCATATGCAAGCTTGAACCCGCGCCTGACGGTAGGGGAGATTATCGCTGAGCCCCTGCTGGTTCACGGGCTGGCCGATCGTAGAGAGGCGGCCCGGGAAGTCAAGAGGCTGCTGGATGTCGTGGGATTGCCCCATTACCATGCCGAGCGTTTCCCCCATGAGTTTTCCGGCGGGCAGAGACAGCGTATCGGTATCGCCCGGGCCCTGGCTGTTAAGCCCAAACTGGTTGTTTGCGATGAGCCGGTATCAGCCCTGGATGTATCCGTGCAGGCTCAAGTAGTTAACCTGCTGGAACAATTGCAAAAAGAGTTTGGCCTGACCTATATCTTCATTGCCCATGACCTGAGTGTGGTAAAACACATCAGTCACCGGGTGGCAGTAATGTATCTGGGCCGGATTGTGGAAATAGCTTCAGCCGGGGAGCTATACCGCAATCCAATGCATCCTTACACCCGGGCCCTGCTTTCCGCCATTCCCTTACCTAAACCGGGCCGCAAGGCGGAACGCATTATCCTGCAAGGGGACGTGCCCAGTCCGGTCAACCCGCCAGCGGGGTGCAATTTCCATACCCGTTGCCCGCTGGCCAGAAAGAGCTGCCGGCAGGAGGTACCACGTTTGCAGGAAGTGGGACAGGGACATCAGGTTGCCTGTCCGGTAGTAGTGGGCAGTCATTGAGGTCAGGCAAATATCAATATGAGGAGGTTGAGAGTTGTGAAAATGCGGAAACTGTGGTCCCTGGCCCTGGCTGGTGTGCTGGCTTTAAGTACTCTGCTCAGCGGCTGCGGTGGCGGCAAAAGCGCCGACAACGGCGGCAAACCGGCAGGGGAAGAGAAGAAAGAAAAAACCTTCATCTTCGCCAAGTCCGGTGACCCCGTCGGTCTGGACCCCATCAATGTTACCGATGGTGAATCCATCTATGTTACCCAGCAAATTTTTGACACTCTGGTAGAATACAAGCAGGATAGCACTGAGATCCAACCGGCACTGGCCGAGTCCTGGGAAGCTTCCAAGGATGGGCTGGAATGGACTTTCAAACTGCGTCAGGGAGTTAAGTTCCATGATGGTACGCCCTTCAATGCCGAAGCTGTCAAATTCAATTTCGATCGCTGGCGCGACAAGAACAATCCCTATCACCAGGGAGATTTCGAATACTATGCCGCTATGTTTGGCGGTTTCCCCGGCATCATCAAGGAAGTTAAAGCTGTAGATGAGTATACCGTCAAGTTCATTCTGGAAAAACCCAATGCTCCTTTCCTGGCCAACCTGGCTATGGCTGCTTTCGGTATTTCCAGCCCGGATGCCATCAAGAAATACGGTCAGGACTACTTCAAAAACCCGGTGGGCACCGGTCCCTTTAAGTTCGTGGAATGGAAAAAGGATGACAAAGTAGTCCTGGTTAAGAATGAAGAATACTGGGGCGAAAAAGCTAAAGTTGACAAGGTTATCTTTCGCACCATCCCTGATAACAGTGCCCGGCTGATGGAACTGAAAGCTGGCACTATTGATGCTATGATCGGGGTGAACCCCGATGATGTAGAAGGAATCAAGAATGATCCCAATCTGCAGTTATTGCTGCGTCCTTCTATGAACGTAGGCTATCTGGCCATGAACACCGAGAAAAAGCCTTTTGATAACGTAAAAGTACGCCAGGCTATTAACCATGCCATCAACAAGCAGGCTTTGATCGATGCCTTCTATGCTGGTCTGGCCAAGCCGGCCAAGAACCCCTTGCCGCCTTCTCTCTGGGGTTACAATGATGAAGTGAAGGACTATGAGTATGATCCGGCTAAGGCCAAAGCTCTGCTGGCTGAAGCAGGTTTCCCCAATGGCTTCAAGACCAGGCTCTGGGCCATGCCGGTCGCCCGGCCCTATATGCCGCAGCCCAAGCAAATTGCTGAAGCCATTCAGAAGGATCTGGCGGCTGTGGGCATTCAGGCTGAAATCGTAACCTTTGACTGGGGTACTTATCTCCAGAAAGGGGAAAACGGGGAACACGAACTCTATCTCCTGGGCTGGACCGGGGATAATGGTGACCCCGACAACTTCCTCTATGTTCTGCTGGACAAGGACAACACTACCAAAGGTTCTGCTTCAAATGTTGCTTTCTACAAGAATGACAAGGTTCATGACCTGCTGATTAAAGCCCAGCAGGAATCCGACCAGAACAAGCGGGCTGAGCTGTACAAGCAGGCTCAGGTGCTGATTAAAGCGGATGCTCCCTGGGTACCGCTGGTTCATTCCACCCCGCCGGTTGCGGCCAGGAAAAATATCAAGGGCTGGGTACCTCATCCCACTGGTAGTGAATGCTTTAACACCATTGACAAAGAGTAAGCTGGTAAAGACAGAGGAGAGGCCGGTTGCGGCCGGCCTCTTGCTCTCTCTTTCAGGGAGGAAAATTCATGGCACAATATATTGTTCGTCGCTTGCTCCAGATTATTCCCGTCTTTTTTGGTGTAACCCTGCTGGCTTTTTCCTTAATCCATTTTATTCCCGGGGACCCGGCCCAGATCATGCTGGGCGAACGGGCTACACCCGAGGCGCTAAAAGAACTGCGAGAACAATTGGGTTTAAATGACCCTTTATATATTCAATACGGCCGTTTTTTAAGCCACATTCTGACTGGAGATCTGGGCCGTTCCATAGTTACCAATGAACAGGTAAGCAAGGAACTGGCTACTTTTTTCCCGGCCACCCTGGAACTGACTCTGGCGGCCATGCTGGTGGCGGTGATCGTCGGTCTGACTGCGGGTATAATTGCGGCAGTGAAACAATACTCTTTTTTTGATAATATCTCCATGGTAGGAGCTTTGTTCGGGGTTTCTATGCCCATCTTCTGGTTAGGTCTGATGCTGATCTACCTCTTTGCCCAGACTTTAGGCTGGTTCCCTCCTTCCGGACGCCTGAGCACTGAATATACTGTTCCAGTGATTACCGGCTTAATTACTGTGGACGCCTTGCTCAGCGGGGATATGGCTGCTTTTAGGGATGCCCTCTGGCACCTGGCCTTGCCGGCGCTGGCTCTGGGCACTATCCCCATGGCTATCATTGCCCGCATGACCCGCTCCAGCATGCTGGAAGTGTTGCGGCAGGATTATATTCGCACCGCCCGGGCCAAAGGGCTGGCGGAGTGGCTGATTGTGCTCAAGCACGCCCTGCGCAATGCCTTCCTGCCCGTTTTAACGGTAATCGGCTTGCAGTTTGGTTCCTTGCTGGGTGGAGCTGTAATGACGGAAACCATCTTCTCCTGGCCGGGAATTGGCCGCTATATCTATGCTGCCATAATGGCCAGGGATTTTCCGGTGGTGCAGAGCAGTATTGTTTTTATAGCCATGCTGTTTGTGTTAATCAATCTTCTGGTCGACCTGCTTTATACCTATATTGATCCCCGCATTCGTTACAGTTAAGGAGGAGCGCCATGAGCCAGAACAAAGGAGGACTATGGGCTGACGCCTGGCGTCGGCTAAAGCGGAATAAAGTTGCCCTGCTGGGTGCGCTGATTGTGGCTATCTTGCTGTTTACTGCTCTGGCTGCCCCGCTCATCGCTCCTTATGACCCCGTTCATGATGGGAGCTTGAAGGAGCGCTTGCAACCACCCAGCGCCAAGCACTGGCTGGGAACGGACAAGCTGGGCCGGGATATTTTTAGCAGGATTGTTTATGGTGCCCGCATCTCTGTTGAAGTGGGGGTTATTTCTGTAGGCATCGCTTTGATAGTAGGCACCCTGATGGGGGCGTTGGGCGGCTATTATGGCGGCTGGCTGGATTCCATCCTGATGCGTATTGTTGATATAATGCTGGCATTTCCCAGTGTCCTGCTGGCAATCGCTATCATGGCAGTGCTGGGGCCCAGTCTGGAAAATGCCATGGTGGCCATCGGACTGGTGAATGTGCCAACCTTTGCCCGGGTGGTACGGTCTACTGTTCTGGCGGTGAAAGCCACTGAATATATCGAGGCGGCCAAAGCTATCGGGGCCAGGGATGCTCGCATTATTTTCCGCCATATTTTGCCCAACTGCATTGCGCCCATTATTGTAACAGCTACCCTGGGCATCGGTACAGCTATTCTCGATGCCGCCGGCCTCAGCTTTCTGGGCCTGGGGGCTCAGCCACCTACACCGGAATGGGGGGCGATGCTGGCCGATACCCGGGATCTCTTGCTTAAAGCGCCCTGGGTGGCCATATTCCCCGGGATTGCCATTATGCTGAATGTACTGGGCTTTAATCTGCTGGGAGACGGTTTGCGGGACGCCCTGGATCCCAGGTTGAAACAGTAAAACGCATTGCCCGGTGGAGGTTAAATAACAAAGCCGCAGGCTTTGCCTGCGGCTTGGATTTTTACTGGGTAATGGAGGCATTAACAGTTGTAGTAGCCTGAGCAGTTTGATTCAAAGCTGAGGTAGCGGCAGCCAGTTCAGCTTCCAACTTTTTGATTTTAGCTTGTAATTCAGCGATTTTACGTTTGGCTTTTTCCGCTTTGGCTTTGGCTTTCAGTTCCTGTTTCAGTTTCTTTTCCTGGGCTTTTAATTGAGCCAGTTCCCGCTTGTCTTTTTTCTGTTCTTTCTTAATTTCATTTTCCCGTTTGACAATTTCCTTTTTCAGCATCCTGGCCAGCTCATTGATCCGGTGAATGCGTTTCACATAGGTCTTACTGTCTTTAGTTTTCTTGAAATCAGCCACTGCATCTTTTTTCAGACTATTGATAGCCTGGGCCAGAACCCGGATATCTTTTTTGCTGGTGATCAGCTTGTTCAGCTCAGCCTTGAGTGCTGTATCGGTCGGATTGTCCAGCAGCTTAACCAGCACCGCTTTTACCTGCAGAACCTGCTGCTCAAAAGGATTGACCTGGGTAGTAGTAGTGGTATTGCCATAGGTGTCGGAAGTAACAGTGGTCTGGGTTGTAGCATCAGTGGTAGTGGTGGTTTCCCCTTCAGCAAAAACAGCGGAAACAGGACCAAGAGCCAGGATTGCGGCAACAAAAGTGGCCAGGAATTTGTGTTTGATAGTCATAAGACATACCTCCTTTTAATGCTCAAAATTTTACCTCCTGCCAGAGCAGGAGGTAAATCGCCTCGCACTCGGGCAGCTGGCTGGCCTGGCAACGGAGTTGCGGTAGCCCCTTTAGCTTTGCGTCACCACCTTTCGATGGTTTTGCCTTTTTCCTTTTCGCTATATTATACGAACAGGCAATCATTTTTGGGGGGACCTAAGAAGTTTTTCTAAAAAATTTTTTTCGACAACAAAACAGGAAATCCTGCTCCAATGGGGAAAATAAGTAGCAGAGGAGGTTGAGAATATGGTAGAGATCGGCTTCAAGGCCCCTGATTTTACCCTGCCCGCTACCGGGGGACAGGAAATCACTTTATCCCAATTAGCTGGCAAAAAGGTTGTTCTTTATTTTTATCCTAAAGATAATACTCCTGGTTGAACCAATGAAGCGGTCGATTTTAATGACCGGATGGAGCAGTTTGCTGCCATCAATACCGTTATTCTCGGAGTAAGCCGGGATTCCATAGCCAGTCATGAGAAATTTGCGGCCAAACTGGGTCTGAAATTTCCTCTGCTCAGTGATAGTAACGGGGAAGTATGTCAGTTGTATGAGGTATTAAAAGAAAAGAATATGTATGGCAAGAAAAGCATGGGGATTGAAAGATCCACTTTCCTGATCGATGCCGATGGTGTTATCCGACAGATCTGGCGCAAAGTCAAGGTAGCCGGCCATGCCGAAGCTGTCCTGGCTGCAGCCAGGGAGCTATCAGAGCAATAATTCCAGGGCTAGATAGACCCCGGCTCCGATCAGGCTGGTAGCTGGCAAAGTGAGAAACCAGGCGGTAATAATCTGTCGGGCCACCCCCCATTTTACCCCGCGAAAGTTTTTGGCTGTGCCCACTCCCATGAGTGCGGAAGCGACTACATGAGTAGTGCTGACGGGTAGGCCAAAGCGGGAAGCCAGCAATATTACCAGGGAAGAGCTAATATCCGAGGCAAAACCATTTATGGGTTCAATTTTAAAAATCCGCCCGCCCATGGTGCGGATTATTTTTTTCCCCCCTGTAGCGGTACCCAGGGCCAGGGCACTGGCGCAGGCAACTACTACCCAGAAGGGAACATGAAAAGTATCAATCATACCGGCGCTGACGAGAGCCATAGTGATCAGGCCCATGGACTTCTGGGCATCATTGGAGCCATGGGAATAGGCAGTCAGCGCTGCTGAAAGGATCTGTAAGCGACGAAAAACATTATTGGTCTGATGGGGATGAGAAAAGCGGAAGAGCCAGAAAAAACCCACCATTACCAGATAGCCCACCACCAGACCCAGAATAGGGGATAAGATCAGGGACAGGATGATTTTACTCAGGCCTGTCCACTTGATGAGCGCAAAACCGTGCTGGGCAGCGGCAGCTCCTACCAGGCCGCCGATGAGGGCATGGGAAGAACTGCTGGGAATGCCATAGTACCAGGTAAACAGGTTCCAGAAAATAGCAGCTGAGAGGGCGCCGATTAAAACCGTCTGGGTTATGGCTGCTGGGTCCACAATTCCTTTTCCGATGGTAGCTGCCACAGCGGTATGGGTTACCGCTCCTAGAAAATCAAAAGCGGCAGCCAGGAGAATTGCCTGCCGGGGGCTGAGGGCCCGGGTGGCAATGGAAGTGGCAACAGCATTGGCGGTATCATGGAAGCCATTTAAGTAGTCAAACAACAAAGCAAGGATAACAACGATAATGACCAAAGCGGTGAGACTAAGCATATTTTAGCACTACTCCCTCTAATAAATCTGCCATATCATCACAGAAGTCCAGCATTTCTTCCATATATTCATACAGGTCTTTCCACTTGATGATTTCCAACGGACTGCAATCCAGGGCAAAAAGCTGGGCCAGGCCGGTGCGGTAGATATTATCTCCCTGGCTTTCCAGCTCATTGATAGTCTGACAGAGCTTCTGGATTGCTTCCGGCCGGGAAGTCAGTTCCGGCAAGAGCTTTATGGCTTTGGCTAGAGCCAGACTGGCTTCAAAGGCAACCCCGGCCAGCTCCTGACCGGTCCGGGTAGTCTGTTCCACTTTATAGAGTCCCAGTTTTACGCAGGTGCCGTGCAGGTAATCGACCACGTGCTCTAACCCCTGGGTGAGCCGGAAAAGCTCATCCCGGTCGATGGGAGTAATAAAAGTACGATTGATTTCTTTCTTTAATTCTTTGGCAATCTGATCGCTTTTTTCTTCAACTTGATCCAGCTGCCGCATTAGCTGCTCAGAGTGTTGCTGTTCTTGCATGATGGCGCGAAAATGACGGGCAGCTTCTTCCAGGCACTGGGCCAGCTCACCTAACAAGCGGTAGAAAATATCATTTTTTGGTTTTATACTAAACATCTCGGGGCCTCCTTTAACTGTACTAATAAAGATTGTAACTGTCCCCATCTGCTGCGTCAACAAGACTCGACAAAATAACAGTTGCTTACCCGGGGGCAGTATGCTATACTAATTGGTAGCGAATGCAAGAGAAAGTAGGTGCAAAAACATGCGGGAGAAACTGGCCAGTCTTGGAGCAGTTATCACCGGCTTTCTGGCCTGTATCGCCTGACTGGGTCCGGCAGTTTTTGCCGCCCTCGGTCTGGGGGGATTGGGCTTTGCCGCTGTTGGTTCGGTATCGAAATATAGCAATATATTTTACGGTATTACCATAGTTCTGCTGGGTTTTGCCCACTGGATGGGAACCAAAAATCACAAAAAAAGCAATCAGGTTATACTCTGGACATCTACTGTTCTGGTGCTGGCGATGTTTATCTACACCAAACGGGGCTGGTTCCTGGGATGGTTTAACTAAAGGGGGAGAAGGAAGTGAAAAAATGGTTGTTAATCACTCTGCTGAGTGGTCTTCTGATCGTTACCGGCTGTGCTAAACAGGAAACTACCCAATCCGGGGGAGAAACAGCAACCCAGCAGCAGGCCCAGGCTACTTATCAGGACATCAGTGGTGAAGAATTGCAGGCCATGCTGGCTAAAGGCGAAAAGGTAACGGTTATCGATGTGCGGGAACCCTTTGAGTATGAAGCCGGGCATATTAAAGAGGCTCGCCTCATTCCCATGGGGGAAATCCCTGGTAAACTGGGGGAACTGGATAAAAACCAGACTATCGTAGTGGTTTGCGCTTCTGGCAGCCGCAGTGCCCAGGTGGCCCAGTATCTGGTGGAACAGGGCTTCACCCGGGTCAAAAACCTGGCAGGAGGCATGATGGCCTGGCCGGGAGAAGTGGTGAAATAACAGGATTAGGTAATTTCTTAAAACCTCTGCTTGTGTTACAATGATACACAGGTGGAGGTTTTTGCATTTGGAGGTTTATTTATGTGGGAGGACTTGCTGGAACTCAATCAGGAGCTGCTCAGGCGTATGCAAAAGACACCTGACCGGGCCGCAGGCCGCCAGCTGCTGGCTGATAGCTTTGGTGAATTCAAACCCATTCCAGTTTTCCAGGACAAACCCTGGCAGGGCTGGCAGGTAGTAGGGATAGATGGCTCCCAGCAAACTATTGGGGCTAACTATCCTTACCAGCTGGCTTTATTACAGGCTCTGGCTCTGGCCAGCCAGGGCGGGGAACAACTGAAACAGCGGGTAATAACCCCCCTCCTGGCTGAGGGGGAAGAAGAAGTCAGGCAGCTGGTAAGGGAAAAAGGTTTGAGCCAGGAACTGGCATTTAGTCGCCTGCGGGACCGGCATCTGGCCCAACTGGAGCTGGAAACCTTGCTGGAACTCATCTTTCGACAAAAACCCCAAGCCATCATGCTGGATGGCGGTTTTTTACGGCTGGAGCAAGCCTGGGCAGAAGGCTGGCAGCAGCTCTATTCCTTTTGTCTGGAGGAGAATATTTTACTGATAGGTGTAATCGAGGAAGTAGGGACCAATGCCATTGCCCAGGAACTGGGGGAAAAGGCCCCCCCTCTCTGGCAAAGGGCTTATGACCGGGAGATTCTCTATGACTTGCTGCAGGAAGGAGAACTGCTGTTGCCCTATCGTCCCTTGGCTGTAAAAGACCGCTATTATACGGTTTTTTTGCGCCCGGGTACCTATCCGCAGGCCATTGCCCTGGATTTGCTGGCTGAACAGAAAAATAAGGCCCAGCTGGCAGCGGCTCTCGTAATTTCCCTTTGTCCTGCTGGTGGCCGGGGCATTCCCTGGTTGCTGGATCTAATCGATCAAAAGGTGAAATTAACCCGACAACAAACTGATGCTTTGCTGGACTATGTCCTGGATTTACAGGTTCGGGAAAAATTTTTGCGCTCCATGCGGGAGAGGAGGTAAAAGGGTGCAGGTAATCGGAACAACTACCCCTCAGGAGGTCTGGGTACTGGATCAGACCCGACCTTTTCGCACCAATGAGCTGTTGATTATTGAGGACCCACAGCTGGGTCTGTTAACCGGTGAGGTGGTGGAGTGCCAGTCCCACCATCCCCTCTTATCGGGAAGCAAAGGAGAAGGGGCGGTGCTGGATCGGCAGCTGTTGTCCAATCTATTGACCATTGGGCTGGACCCACGCCGGGAAGTAGTGCATCTGGCCCGGGTACGGCTGCTTACCGAGGCTCGCTGGCCGGTGGCTTTTGCTGCACCAGTACGCTTGCCCCGATTTGAGGAAGTTGCACCCCTGTTGTTAAAAACCGGCCCGGATACGGGGCTGACCCTGGGGGTAATCGCTGGAACGGAGGAACTGGGACAGGAGCTGCCAGCGGGTTTGCGAGAGATAGCGCCCCTGTGGAATGGCGAGGGTTTACAGGCTCAGGAAGGGGTGCCCTTTATTTTCAATTACCAGGCCATGAACCAGTATCCCCATTTAGGGATTTTCGGGGGCTCTGGTTCGGGTAAGTCCTTTGGTACCCGGGTGGTGCTGGAAGAGCTGATGCAGCAGGGGATTCCCACCATCGTGCTAGACCCGCACTGGGAAATGAGTTTTGAACAACAGGTAGCAGGCTGGCCACCAGGATTACAGCGGGAATGGACTCGTCGTGCTGTACTCTTTGCCATCGGCCAGGAAGTAGGGGTTAATTTCAGTGAATTGAATGGGGCTGAAGTAGCCAATCTGCTGGCAGCCGCCGGAGGCAGTTTAAGTGAGGCTATGGAAAATGCCGTCATCACTTTGCACCAGAGGCGGGATAGCCTTCAGACCTTTAAAACCCGCCTGGAAGAACTGCGCTGGGCCCTGGAGAATGAGAGCAAACTCAGGAAAAGCCCTGATCTCTTTACCCCGGAGAAAGTGCGCCAGGCTCAGGAGCTGCTGGAGGAATACAAGGACCGAATCAGCGGGCCGGGCACTCTGGCCGGTATTCAATGGCGGCTCAACCGTCTGGAACAGACCGGTATCTTTCACCGGGATATCCGTCCGGTAGAGGAGGAGCTTATCAAACGCAAACTGGTAATAATCCGCGGCACCGTTACTACCCTGAACATTTTTGCAGCTTATGTGCTGAAAAAATTCTATGATAAACGGCGGCAATACAGGGATTCCCTGCAACGGGGAGAGCGGTCGGGAGAGCCTTTCCCGCCTTTTGTTATCGTGGCTGATGAGGCTCATAATTTTGCCCCGGTTTCACCGGTGATTCCTGCCCCGGCTCGCTCCATTCTCAAGGAAATCGCCCAGGAGGGACGGAAATACGGAGTGTTTCTGATTCTGGCTACCCAGCGGCCGGCGTTGCTGGATGAAACCATTAATGCCCAGCTCAATACCAAATTCATATTCCGGACTACCCGCTCCCAGGATATTGACCTGATTCAGCGGGAATCAGACCTATCCCGGGAAGAAACCCGCCGGTTACCCTATTTACCGTCCGGGACCTGTTTTGTCTCATCGGCAATTTACGGGCGCTCCCTGCTGGTGCGCATTCGGGCAGCCAAAACTTGCAGTCCCCATAGCCATAACCCATTTACTGAGCTCAGCCGGGACTTTGCCAGTGAGGAAGATAAAATGAGTGAGATTTTACTGGGACTTTTACCACTAAATGAAGCCAGCCTGTTGTCCTATTTGCCGGAAATCGGGCAAAGGCTGGGCAGAGCAGTCACAATCGAGGAAGTGAAGGCGGCTCTGGCCGATCTGGCCTGTCAGGGACGTTGTCGGGAAATCTCAACACCTTTTGGCAAAAAATATGAGGTGATGCCATGAAACTGCTGTTTTTAACCGATACCCATATCCGGGGCACCAGTCCCGTTAACCGCCTGGATAATTTTCCTCAGACCCTTTTGGCCAAGTTAAAGGAAGTGGTGGAACTGGCCCATGACCTGGGAGTCAGTGCGGTCCTCCATGGTGGGGACCTCTTTGACCTGCCCAGTCCGGCCTTAGGGGTAGCCGGTGAATTCCTGGCGGTATTCCAGCAATTAAGGGTCCCGTTCTATGGCATTGCCGGCAATCACGATCTTTTCGGTCACAACCTGGCCACCCTGGATCGAACCATGCTGGGCCTGGCGGCCCGGCTGGGGCTGGTGCGACTGCTGGCCCCTGGTGAACGGGTCTATTTGCAGGATAAGGGGATCCGTTTACAGCTGACCGGTACCGGCTATCACGTGGACCTGGACCGGCGGGATCCCCGGCTGGACTATTGTGTCACTAAAGAAGAATGCGATGTGGCTGTGCACCTGGTCCATGGTATGTTGCTGGAGAAGCGCTGGATTGAAGGGATGGCCCATACCCTGGTGGACCAGATCACCAGCACAGAAGCGGATTTCACCCTCTGTGGCCATAATCATCTGGGAATAAAGGATATGCAAGCGGAGGGCAAATGGTTCCTCAATCCCGGCTCTCTGGTCCGTCTCAGCAATCACCCCCGGGAAATGGAGCGGCAGCCTCAGGTGCTTTTGCTGGATTTCAGTGGTGGTGCTCCCACTTACCGCAAAATTCCCCTGCAGACTGCCCGACCCGGTAGCGAGGTGCTGGACCGCAGCAAAGCAGAGGCCCAAGCGGTACGTGAAGCCAAACTGGCCGCTTTTGTCAGCGAAGTGCGGCAGGCAGGCCAGGTCAAGGCCTATGGCTTGCAGGAAATTGTTGAGGAAATCGCCCGCCGGGATGGCATACCGGAAAGAGTACGCCATTTGGCCCTGGCTAAACTGGCGGAGGCACAAAAGCGATTGGGGGCGGTGGAATGAGATATTTACGGGAAGTGATGATCGAAAATTTTCAGTCCCACCAGTATACCCGTCTGGAGCTCAGCCCGGAACTGAATGTTATCGTTGGGCCTTCTGACCAGGGAAAATCTGCTATTATGCGGGCTATCCGCTGGGTATTGTTTAATGAGCCCAGGGGCACTGATTTTATCCGGGTCGGGACCCAGGAGGCCAGAGTAACCTTAATCTGGTCAGATGGCAGCCGGGTCACCCGGGAACGTAGCCTGAGACGCAACCGCTATATTATCGAAAAAACAGGAGAAGAGCCGGTGATTCTGGAAGGCTTCGGGCAGGAGGTTCCGGTTGAAGTGCGGCAATTGTCCGGGGTTGAGCCCCTGCAAATAGATGAAAATACCTGCCTGTATTTGCATCTGGGCCAGCAATTGGAAGGCCCCTTCCTGCTGGAAGGCAGTGGCATAGGGCAGTTGCGGGCCAAAGCCATTGGCCGGCTCTCCGGAGTACATTTGCTGGATGCGGCTCAGCGCAGTCTGGTTTCAGATGTCAACCGCCTGCAGCAAACGGAACGGCGTCTGGGGGAGGAAAAAGAGCGGCTGGAAGAGCAATTACAGAGTTACTCCCATTTACCGGACCTGCTGGCCCGGTTGCAGGAGACTCAGACTCAGGCTTCCCGTTTGGATGAAATGGAAAAAGACAGAACCTATCTGGAACAATTAATAACAGAATTGCAGGATGTAGAACAGCGCCTGGCTACCGGGCGTACCTATATTGAGCAGATTAGCGCCGGGATAGATGCTAAGCCTCTGCTGGTAGAAGCAGAAAAGAAGGCGGAGGAATACCAGCGAGTAAGTCTCTTGCAACGGGAATGGGAAAGATTGCGGCAGGAACTGGCCGGACAGGAAAAGATCCTGCAGTCAACAGCTAAAACCGGTCAGCTCTTATCCCTCTGGGATCAGGGAATTAACTTGCAAAGTCAGTACCAGGAATTGCATCGGGTCTGGGAGGAATGGCAACGCCTGCAGGGAGCTCTGGGCCGCCTGGAAGGGGAATTGCGTCCCCTCAGCCAGGTAGAGGAGGCCCGGGCTCTATGGTCAGAGTTGCAACAAAAACAGGAGCGGGCCCGATTGCTGGAGGAATTACTCACCCACTGGCAGGAGCTGGTTCGACAGGAACAAACCCTGCTGACTGAGCTGAAACAGCAACAGGAAAAAATACAGAGTCTGGTGGGAGAATATGTTGCGAATCTAAAGAAACTGGGCAGCTGCCCCACCTGTTTACAGCCCTTGCCAGAGGCAGTTATGGAAAGCATTGCCGCTGAACTGAGTCGGGAGAAGGAGGTTATTTAAATGGAGGATTTAAAGAAACTAAAGGAAGCCATTGATAAATGTCAGAGTTTACGACAAATGGCTCTGGGGCGCAAAGCCGAGCTGGAAAAAAGACAGGAAGAGCTAAAAACCCGCTTTGCGGAACTGGGTTTAACTCCCGAAGCAGCTCCGGCACGCTTAGCGGAACTGCAGGAGGAAATTGCGGCTTTGACCCGGGAAATTGAAAGCAAAATCCCCTGGGAGCTGTTGAAAGGGCGGGGTTAAAATGTCCGACTGGCGGCAAGGATTAAAGGAGTGGGAGAGCTATTGCCAGAGCCGGCAGGCGGAATACAGGATGCTGGAGCGCCAGCTTCAGGAAGTTAAAGAAGAACTGGCTCAAACGGTGGTGGCTCTGGATGATGCCACGCAAGCCCGCCTTTTGCTGCAGGAGGTGGCGGAATTTGCCCGGGAACAGGCCCGCCAGCAGATTGAATCCCTGGTGACCAATGCCCTGCAATTTATTTTCGGGGGGGATACCCAGTTCCGGGTGGAGATCGAGGAAAAACACAAGCAGCCCAGCGCTGAATTTTACCTGACCTCTACCTATGAAGGGGGTTATCGGGTGGAAACCCGGCCCCAGGAGGCGCGGGGTGGAGGAGTGGTGGATGTAGTTTCTCTGGCCTTGCGCGTCGCTTTACTGGAAGCCTGTGGGCTGGAGGGTCCATTGCTTTTAGATGAACCGGGCAAACATGTTTCGGAAGAATATAGCCTGCAGGTAGCTACTTTTTTAAAACAATTGAGCCAGAGCTTTGGGCGTCAGGTAATCCTGGTCACCCATAATCAGCATCTGGCTCAAAGTGGAGACAAAGCTTTTCTGGTGGAACTGCAACAGGGGGTTTCCCGGGTAAGAGAATTATAGTCCGTTTCAGATTTCCGGACGATGGGCCTGGGCTTCAGCTTTTTCTATCCGCTGCTGTGCATTGCTGGCAGCGGTCTTTTCTTTAGCAGTTTTTTTCTTGTCCTTTTTCGCCATACTTTTCACCCTTTCCCGTTAGTTTGCTTTATCTTTCCCTGAATATGTCTTCTTATACAACAATTTGACGAAAGTTTTTGGTTGACTTGAGAACCTATGTTCTGCTATGCTGTTTTTGCGAACATATTTTCTGTTAGGGGGAAGGGCTATGGTGATGATGGAAGAGCTCAAAAAGGAAATGATGGTGTTGGGGGAAAAGCTGGTTGAAGTGGGAAAAAACCTGGAACAGCGTCTGGAACGGCTGGAATCCCGGTTCGACCTGGTGGAAGAGGGACTGGATGATGTTGAAGACTTTTTGCATTGTCTGGAAGAGCGCATAATGGAAATGGATGATCATACCATAGATTTACAGGAACAACTGGAACGCATTGAGAATAACTTCTGTAGCAAAATAGCTGAAATTCAGGACAGTATGGTGCAATTCGAGGAGAACTTTAGAGCGATGTTGTGTATTTGTGCTGATCAGGGACTAAAATTAGAAAAACTGGAGTACAAAGTCAAACTCAAGGATCTTACCCACCCAAAAAGCAGTTAACAGCTCTATTAGCTTAATGTTATAATATATGCAGGAGTGTGAGATAATTATGGAGGCGGCATTAAACCTTATTTTAGGTGAATTAAAACAGACTAATCTGTGGCTTGAAAAAATCCAGGAGCGCATGGATGTTATGGAAAAACGCATGGATAATCTGGAACAGCAAATTGAACAAAGACTGGACCGAATTGAACAAAGAGTGGATGCAATTGAGCAACGTCTGGACAAGCTGGAGACGAAAACTGATGCTATTATGATTCAGACTGCCGGTTTACTTGAGTTCAGAACTGAAACCGAACAGAAATGGAAGAAGCTAAGCCAGGCTTTAACATCCTGAATGACAAAAGGCGATGAAGTATGGTCTGCTTTCTATTTCATCGCCCTTTTTCTTATCCTAGTTTGTCTGGTTGGCAGCTATTAATAGCGGATCCCAGACTGGCCATTGTAAAGACTGTAATATACAGTTACACAGTCTCCGGCAGCATAAATAAAGGGTAGATTGGTGCGTTGCTGTTCATTGTGAGGATGGCTTGTTTTGGCCATAGATTAATGCCAGCAGTTTCTGCTATTTCGGAGTTGGGAGTAACACCGATAGCCAGTAAAACCAGATCAGCAGGTAAAGGGCCCTGGCGGTAATCACCGCGGTTACTCTCTCATTTCCTTCAAAACCAAGAACCTTTTGGCCAGTTCGGACCTCGACACCATGCTGGGTTAGTTCTTGTTCGATGATTTGTGCCAGCTCAGGATCCAGATTGGTGGTAATTTGTGGAGCCAGTTCGATGATAGTGGTTTTTAGTCCGAGCTGAATAAAGGCTTCTGCTACCTCTAAACCGACATAACCGATGCGGTGATCTTTAGCCGCTGCGCTCATGCCGGCGGCTACACCGCCTAAAATTACGCTACGTTTTTGCATTTTTACAGGTAAAGCTAATACAAACAGCTATCCTTTATCAGCAGTAGCACGGGCCGCAGACATCACCGGGGTAGAAAAAGTTATTGACGCCTATTGTGGTGTGGGAACTATTTCTTTGCTAATGGTAAGACAGGCTGCTGAGGTGCGAGAAGTGGAAATGGTGGCGGAAGCCATTAATGCGGCCCGGGTTAATGCCAGAATCAATGGTTTACTAACACTAGGTTCAGGGCATGGCTAGCAGCGAAGGTTTTGCCTGAGTGGGAGAGGGAGGGGGCCAGGTGGATTTTTTGTTCCCTACCTTTACCTTACTATTTCTGGAAAACTAAGCGATAAACTCTGGGGGGTCTTTGTCACTTTCCGTAATTGCCTATGATAACGTTGGTTGTATATATAATTCTCTGGATCTCATAGGGATACTTGAAGCAAGCAGAATGGCTTAAATCCCTTCCACTATCTTAGCTATCTCTTCGAAAAACTTCCTAACCTGGATACAAAAGACGAGAACGTCTTGGATAAGCTGCTTCCTGGACCGATTCGATACATTTTGTCTGCCGAGTCACAAAATAAACATACCAGTCTTTCTTAATCTTCTTCCATTCCTGGGGGAATTTACGTCGGAACGTTTCGCCGAAACCGAAGGCGTCGGAGCCCAATTCCTGTGCTTTGTTAATGGCAGCCATTACTTCATTACCGATAGCCGCGGCGTGCAAAGGTTCCAGTTCTTTAATTACTTCTGGTTTAGAGACATCAATGGGTCCTTTTACTTCAACAAGGTTACCTTCTTCCCGGATTTTTACCCAGACAAGCCTTGATGTAAAAAACAGGCGATGAAGTTATTGTTTACTTCATCGCCTCTCTCGCTTAATCAGCTTGATTAGCGGCGATTAAAAGGGGGTCCCAGACCGGGGCAAAAGGCGGGGCATAGGCTAAATCCAGCTGCCGGAATTCATCAACGGACATACCGGCACTGATCGCTGTAGCAATAACATCGATTCTTTTACCTGAGCCAGGGCCTCCGACAATTTGTCCCCCTATAAGACGCCTGTTTTCCTCTTGCCAGAGCAATTTAATGGTAATCGGGGTTGATTCCGGGTAGTAGGCAGCCCTTGTTCGCGATTTAATTACAGTTGTGTTAAAATCTAAGTTGAGCTGAGTAGCTTCGCGGGTGGAAAGACCGGTACGGGCTACTTCCAGGTTGAGGATTTTGGCAATGCCTGTCCCCAGTACACCGACGAATTGCAGTTGTCCGCCAGCCGCGTTGGTGCCAGCTACCCGGCCCTGTTTATTAGCGGTAGTACCTAATGGTATGTAAGCTGGTCCTTGATAGAGGCGATGATAAACAGTGGCACAGTCTCCCGCCGCAAAAATATAAGGTAAATTAGTACGCTGCTGGTTATCAGTGAGGATAGCCTGCTTAGGGCCAAGCTTAATTCCGGCCGTTTCGGCAATTTCTGAGTTAGGGGTCACGCCAATGGCTAGGAGGACCAAATCAGCGGGTAGAGGGCCCTGGTCGGTAATTACTCTGGTTACTCTTTCCTCTCCTTCGAAAGCTAGAACCTTATGGCCGGTTTTGACTTCAACACCATGTTGTAAAAGCTCTTGTTCGATTAGTTGAGCCAGGTCGGCATCCAGATTGGGAGCAACCTGGGGAGCCAGTTCAATGATGGTGGTTTTCAACCCCAGCTGAATAAAGGCTTCTGCTACCTCTAACCCGATATAGCCTCCCCCGACGATCACTGCATTCCTGGGCTGAAAGCGCCGAATATAATCTTTGATGCGCAGAGCATCAGGGATAGTTTTCAATGTAAAAATATTGGCTGCTTCAATGCCAGGGAGCGGGGGGATAATAGGACGGGCACCGGTAGCGATGACGAGAGCATCGAAGGATACTTTTTTTTCCAGGTTAGATTCATGATCGAGAACCTGTAAGGTTAGTTCCTGTGAGTTTATCGCCAGGCCCTTATGGTTCAAAAAAACTTGGATATTTTGCTGGGCAAAGAAGGGCGGGGTACGGGCGATCAGTTTTTCGTAAGAAGGGATAACCCCTGAGAGAAAGTAAGGGAGTCCACAGGCACCGTATGAAATAAATTCTTCGCTGGTGTACACTTCAATAATAGCATCAGAATCGGTACGCCGTGCTTTTGCCGCTGCGCTCATACCAGCGGCTACACCACCTAAAATGACGATCCGTTTTTTCATTATATCCCCTCCTTGGGAGATTTTACTTTTATTATAACAATTTTTTTATAGAAGCAGGTGAAAAAATTGACTGTTCTCGGATTAATTCCAGCGCGAGGAGGCTCTAAACGTTTACCCGGGAAAAATATAAAAAAGTTTGGCGATAAACCATTGATAGCCCATACTATTTGTGCCGGCCTGGCTTGTAAGGAAATTAGCCGGTTAATTGTTTCTACCGAAGATGAAGAAATAGCTGCTGTTGCGAGGGCCTGGGGGGCAGAGGTGCCATTTATCAGGCCGCCTCAGCTGGCAACAGATGAAGCCAGTTCTTTGGAAGTGGTTAAACATGCGCTTGAGTTCGTTGAGCAGGAACGTTTTTTTCCCGAGTACATAGTTTTATTGCAGCCAACCTCCCCTTTAAGGGAATCAGAGGATATCAGCCTGGCATTACAGGAAATGCGAAAAGGACAATGGGACCTGGTAATAAGCCTCTGTGCCTCAAATATCCATCCCTACTGGTACAAAACCATTGCTGTTACCGGGGAAGTAAAGCCTTTTTTTGATTACCAGGGCTCATTGCGCAGTCAGGATTTAGCCCCGGCTTTTCGTCCCAATGGAGCAATCTATATTTATCGCAGTGAATTTATCCGTCGAGGAAAAAGTCCGGTTCGGATAGGGGCATACATAATGGAGGATTGGAAGTCTATCGACATTGATACAGCCCTGGACTTTTTCCTGGCAGAAAAAATTTGGGAGCATAGAGGTATTTTTAAAGGCATGTCTAAGTCAGGAGGATAAAATGAAACTGATTATTACTGATATTAACCATCAAGGCGAAGGAGTAGGACGCCTGGCAGGCAAGGTTTATTTTGTACCAGGAGCCCTGCCAGGAGAGGAAGTAGAAATTGAAGTAACAGAAGAAAAAAAGAGCTGGGCCCGGGCTCGCATAATAAATCTTCATGTACCATCGGCTGAACGCTGCCAGCCCCATTGCCCTTACTTTGAACAGTGCGGGGGTTGTCAGTTGCAGCAACTGGCTTATTCAGCTCAGCTGGCAGTAAAAAGAGAACTGGTACAGAATACCCTGAAACGGATTGGTAAATTAGATCTGGGAAAAGTTGAGGTCAGGTCAGTACTGGGCATGGTAGAGCCCTGGCAGTATCGCAATAAGGTTGTCTGGCATGTAACTAAAGTAAATCGCAGGTTAAGGCTGGGTTTTTTCCAGCGCGGGGGCCAGCAAATAATTCCCATTGATTACTGTCTGCTATTACCACTCCGACTAAATCAGCTTAAGAATAAAATAGAGCATCTCCTGAATGAGATTAATATCCTGCCTTATGATTGGCGTAACCATACCGGGCAGCTGAGACATATTATTTTACGGCAAACAGTTACAGGGCAGGTTATGGTGGGCCTGGTAACTGTTCTTGAGGTTAGCTTGAAGCGAAGATTAATGGAACTGGCCTCCAAATTACTAGGGGAGGAGGGTGTCACTACTGTTGTTTGGAACATTAATCAGCAAAAAACGCGCGAGATATTAGGCAGAGAAAACCAAACACTGGCAGGACCTGGCTTTATTGAGGAAGAGATACTGGGTTTAAAATTTCAGGTTTCCCTAGCAGCTTTCCTGCAGGTAAACCCACGGCAGACAGAGGTCCTTTATCAGCACGCAGCCGGGGCAGCAGCTCTCAGCGGAGGAGAAAAAGTTATTGATGCTTATTGCGGTGTGGGATCTATTGCTCTGCTAATGGCCCGGCAGGCTGCCGAGGTTCGCGGAGTAGAGGTAGTGGCTGAAGCCATTGCTGCCGCCCGGGTGAATGCGACCATTAACAGGATAACCAATGCCAGTTTTAGAGTGGGACTGGCAGAGAAGATTTTACCGGAATGGGAGCGGGAAGGTTACAGGGCCCAGGTGATTGTGGTGGACCCCCCACGAGCCGGGGTGGAGCTTCCTGCTCTACAAGCCATGGCGGGTATGAAACCGGAAAGAATTGTTTATGTAGCCTGTGATGTGGCTACCCTGGCCCGGGATTTGGCCCGATTACAGGAACTGGGTTATGAACCGAAGTGGGTCCAACCAGTGGATATGTTTCCTCATACTGCACACATCGAGTGCGTAGTATCGCTCAAAAGGAAACACAGCCCATAAAGCCTTGCACAGCAAGGCTTTATGGGCTTTTGTTTTGGGCGGGCATTATCAAAATCCGCCTGAGAGATGGGGAGGCTGAAGAGTATGGAGCGGCCTATTTTTCAAAAGCAGCCAAAGAAGTGACCAGTGTTGAATTCGCTTTGGTGAAGTAAGTGATCCGTAAAACTTCGTTGATTTGCTCATCTGTCACACCCATTTGTCTCAATACATTGGCAATAGCCTTAACCCCGTCATTAGCTCCGACAGCGGCGTCGACGGCCAGGGAAATCATCATCTTGGTTTTTGCGTCCAGGCTGCTTTCCCCGTACACCAGTTCCTGCAGGTCCTTCATCAGTTTATAAAATTTTTCGTCTCTCGCCCTGATGGCTTCAATAAACGGCAGTGCACTCATAATCTCCCCCCTTTCTATAGGCTGCCGCGGTTGGCCTGGATAATATTGTGGGCCATCTGTTGCATCAGCCTTTTAATTAACACCTTTTCTTCCGGGGACATGCCCTCCAGGAGAATTTCCTGCACCTCTTTCACAATAGCCTCCAGCTCTGGTCTTACAGCTTTCCCCTTCTTCGTAAGAAAAATCCTGAATGAACGTTTGTCCTGCTCATCCGGCCTTCTTTCCACATAACCGGCAGCTTCCAGCTTTTTAATAGCCCGGACAGTTGCTGCCTTATCCACCAGCAACCGGTCGCTTAAAGCCTGCTGGGACTGGCCGTCCTTAAAGTATAAAGAAAAAAGGTAGGCATACTGGCCGGCGCCGATGTGCAGGGGCTCCATTTTCCTGGCCATAAAGGAAATCATGTTGCGCCAGGTAAATGATACATACTTGCCTACGTTATCATTCAAATCAATCATGTACTTCACCCCGGTCCACTTTTGCATTATAGTCTTTTAATGCATAGAGGGAAAAATACGCCAGGGGCACGAAAAGAATGAATGCGCTAAAAAAATACATGGTTCCGATGGAAGTCCGGTTAGCCAGCCAACCCAAAAAGATGGAACCTAAGCCGATACCCAGGTCCAACGCCGAGAAATAAGTCGAATTAGCCACGCCCCGGCGCTGGGGTTTGACCATGTTGATAACCATAGTCTGAATGCTGGGCCAGACCATCCCGTTGCCTGCCCCTATAATTACAGCGGCTGCCAGAAAACCGGTTAATTCCCTACTTAAGGAAAGAAGGATAAACCCGGCAGCCGTGCATAAGAAGCCGACAGTTATTACAGGAGCTGGTCCCCGGCGGTCCAATAGCTTCCCGGATGTAGGCCGGACCAGACTTAAAGCGGCGGCGTAGGCGAGAAAGAAGGTACCGCCGTTTTTGATGCCGATTTCCTTGCTGAAAAGAGTGATAAAGGATACTATCCCGCCGTATACCAGGGCTGAAAAAAACATCACCGTCGAAACCGGCAAAACCTTCTTTTCTATAAAGGCATCCCAGGATATAGAGCGTCTTGTCAAAGGCAGTTGGGGATACCTGATAAAATTAGCTATAATAAAAGCCAAAACCACTAGGCCCATAGCTGTAAAAAACAGCCTGCCGTATTGGTTTGTTTCCCCCATCAACTGCAGCCCGATAACCGGGCCTAAGGCCATGGCCAGGGTCATGGTCAGCCCGAAGTAGCCGATCCCTTCGCCCCTACGCTGCGGTGGCAGGATATCAGCCGCGATGGTGCTCCCGCCGACGGTAGTCACCCCCCAGCAAAAACCGTGCAGCAGGCGTAGCAGGAGGAGAAAAACCAGATTGGTGGCAAAATAATAGCTTCCCATAAAGAGGGCGAATAATGCCAATGCCCAAAGGAAGACCTTCCTCCGGCCCACGGAGTCCAGGGCATATCCACCAAAAGGCCTTATCGCCACAGCAGACAAAGTATATACTCCAATGACAAAACCCACCTGACTTTCATTGGCTCCCATAACTTTCATCGCATATACAGGCATGGTGGGAAGTAGAAAATAAAAACCCGCAGCCATCAGGAAGTTTGCTATCCATAGCAGCGTAAAATCCTTTGACCAGACTGTTTCATGGTGTTCTGCCATGTTCTCAGTCCCCTTTTGATTTTGGTTGACTCATCAACTAATTATACAATTGTATAATAATACATTTCAGATTAAATATCAACTCAATTTTCGCAGCTTATTGTGCTGTTGCGCTTATAATGGCTCTCGATAGAGCAGTTAGGCATCAGAAAAGAGGGTCTGTGTATGACAACAGAGGGATTCTTGTGCTATAGAATTTTTATTTGTTAATTTCCTCTATTTTTCGAACAACTCTCATAGTAGCATTTCCAACATATTTGTAAACAGTGGCTGATGTTACAAATTCAGCAGAGCAGGATTTTGGCATGTCTTTTTGCGTTTTGAGGGCTTCAGGTATAAATATTCTAAGTCCCTTCAACGTTGCTGTTATATTTTACGAAGAATATTGCTATAATAATAACAGCAAAAGGGAAAGGAGATTTATTATGCCTAACATTAAGCCGATTTCCGATTTAAGGAATTACAATGAAGTGTTGTGCAGCATAGAGGAGGGTTCACCAGTCTTTTTAACAAAAAATGGTCGTGGCCGCTATGTGGTTATGGATATGCAGGAATATGAAAAAATGCAGGCAAAATTAAAATTGCTTACTGAACTTGCTAAAGGTGAAAAGGCAGGGCAGGAAAATGGATGGCTAACCATTGATGAACTAGAAGCATCCCTGGGGGTAACGAATGGTTAAGCTTAAAATCTCGCCCAAAGCGCAAAAGGATATGCTGGAGATAAAAGAATATATCTCCGAGGAATTAGGTAATCCTACAGCAGCAACGAATGTGCTGGCCAAAATCACCAAACGATTCAGAGATCTTATGGAATTCCCGTTGATTGGAGCGCCCTTGTCCTCTGTTATTAAAATTGAAACAAGCTATCGTTACCTTGTGTGTGGGCTATACAGCTTTTTACCGTTATGAAAATGATACTGTATATGTGGACAGAGTGCTATATGGCAGACGAGATTTTATGCGAATCCTTTTTGGGGATGTTGCAGAGGAAGAAGACAACTGATTATCAAATATAAGATTTTGATTGGTAAGAGCATCGCTTAGACGGTGCTTTTTTTATGTCTTTTTTCAGGAGGAAGATCATCCGGGATGAGAAAACCAAGCAGCTGGTTTACAGGCATACAGAAGGTATGAAAACCACTGAGTACAAGCCTGAACAAATATTCCATATTCCGGGTTTAGGCTTTGACGGGGTGAAAGGTTTATCTCCAATTGCTATGGCGAGAGAAGCCATCGGGCTTGCGCTGGCGACTGAAGAATTCGGCGCGAGGTTTTTTGGCAACGGGGCGCGCCCGGGAGGAATCCTTGAGCATCCAGGGGTGGTAAAGGACCCGGAGAAGCTGAGAAAATCCTGGGAGGAGGTATATAAAGGGCTTCAGAACTCCCACAAGATAGCAGTGCTTGAGGAGGGCATGAAATACCATGAAATCGGCATACCGCCGGAGGATGCGCAGTTTTTGGAGATCAGGCAGTTCCAGCTAAACGAAATCTGCCGCATTTTCCGCGTTCCTCCGCACCTGGTGGGCGACTTGACCAGGGCGACCTTCTCCAACATAGAGCACCAATCAATAGAATTTGTCGTCCACACCATACGCCCCTGGCTGGTCCGCTGGGAGCAGGCCATAACAAAGTGCCTTTTTAGGGAAGGGGAGTTTGATGAGGATTTATTTACAGCACTGGTGGAGGAGATACGGGTAAAGTAGCTGGTGGAGGTGGTTTTTGTTTTGAAGGCGGGGGTTGAGGTTAGGGAGATACTATAATAACTCAAATTGCATGAAAAATATGGTATAATTTAGGTAGTGATACTAACCAATATTATACCGAAGTTATAGCTGAAGAATTGATAAAAAAAGGATTTTGTCAATAACTTGTGAAAATGTCACCCCAAAATAGGGTTAATTATCGTCACAAAATGTCACCCCCTGCTAAGAACCTAACCGGGCTTTGGCAATTGTAGTTATTACGTTCGGTTAAGTCAAGAGTAAAGTGAACGGGCTTCGCCCGCCCTTGACTTAACCTCACTTCATAACTTTTGGCAAATCAAGCCCGGTTAAGGTCTCCTTAAAATTAGATTCAGGCAAAGCTAAGCATACTTTCGGAGAAATATCTCTTCAAGCATTTTTAAAATATCCCTGTCACTGTCTTCGTAGGTAAGTCTTTTAACCAGATTGTGTCCATACTTAAAGTAATGCGTATCTGGAGGCATATAGGGCTTTCTCTCAGTAGCTTCAGTTTTTGGTTTTTGCGTCTTTTGCGGCTTAACATAGGGGAGAGTTTCAAATACAGTGTTTTTGTATTGCACTTTTACGCCAAAAACCGGACTTATTAATACATCTATCTTCGTACGTGGCGGAATAGGATTGGTTTCTTATAGATAACCTTAAAATGCCTGTTATAGAAAGAAAATACGCCCCCATTATCGATGGTTCTTTTTTGTTTAACACATAGTATATGGCCAATATCAATGTTTTGGTCAAGCACTCTATAAGCAGTTTCGGGCTCTAAAGCTTTCACCGCAAACTGACTGGGAGTTAAAGGAGATATTGAAATTATTATCCAGGAGATAATATTGACTCCGGCGCTTTTTGGTATTATGCGGCCCAAAATTCTGCTTCCGCCTTCCATTTTAAAGAGCTGTACTTGAAAGCTTCAACTCGCCGGGACTTGCTTCAAGGTTTATCGGAATCGTCGATGATAAAAATAATACTGAGAGAAGAATAAGGATGATAAAAATGGCAGAGTTTTTCCAGGGCAAAAAAAGAATATTCTTAGTGACCGGGGCCCTTAGTCTGGTTGTACTTTGTGGATTATTATTAACAAATCCTCTGACAAAACAAGTTTCTGTTGAGATAGGGGACTATACAATGCAAATTCCTTCTGAATGGAAAATAACAGTTGGTGAAGCTGAACTGATCTTTGAGAAAAACAACATTCCTATTGGCGGAGTACAAATTGTAGGTTATGAACCGACCAACCGCTCTTTTTGCCCAATCACTCAGAAACAAAGTGGCAAGAGAAAATTGAAGGATTATTCACAAAAGCGGTTTTAGTAAATCTTGATTTAACGCAACCTGCGGCATCTGGAGATACCTCTGTTAAGAACGAGAACCATTTGTATTTATTATTTCCAAATATAAAAATTGCTTATGACATATATGCACACACCAGGTATGTGATCAAGTCCGAACTTGTCAAAATAGCCAAAAGCTTTAAAAAGAGAGAAGAAACCCGAAAGCCGAAATCAATCGATAAAGCTGTAAGCATTGCAATTAAAAATCGAGGGAAGAATGGTTATCTTGAGGGAGAAGTAGCGACAGAAGGACATTTAATTCTTGATACCGAGGAAAGAAATGGCAAAATAATAGTATACACGATTTCAAGTTTTGGATATTTTGGCTTTGAAAACGGAATTTTTACCAAGATTAGCGGTAGTGGCGCCATTCCTACGGTTATTTCTTTTTCAAAAAACGAAAAGGGTGAAAGGCTAAGGTGACCGATTTCAACATTCCTGGTCTTCGGCGCTGATATTACCTACACCATCGGTAAAGACCCCGTCATTATGGATAGTAATTAACCCTTTGGCGTCCAGCTCGCTTAGGACTTCAAAAAGGTTGTCCCGTTTTTCAGCAGGGAGTTCGCGTATAAATGTGTTGATTTCGTGGGGCGAAACATTGGCGGTAAAATGAACACCGCCATGTCTGGCAAACAGGTCTCTGCGCATTGATTTCACCTCCGGTCAATTCAAAAATAGCATGGCCTGAAGGTAAGAAAGTTATACGTAACAATCTTTACCATTGCCCAGATGTTCAGGACCAGAATAGAGCGGGCTGATTACTCTCGGTTTTGCTGCCGGGAGTTTTTTATTGCCTGAAAAACGCTGACAATTGCCCCTGTGGGTGACCATCTTGTAGCCCACAGGGGCGACCAGCGGCTGTTTTGGATGATTAGACCAGTTTTACGGCACCACGAGGACAGAATTTAACGCACTCACCGCAGCCAGCACAGAGGTGAGCGTTTACTTGAGGTACCCCGGCCTTAAAAAACCATTTTTTCTCCTGGGTAATAGCTCCAAAGGGACAGGCCTTGCGAGCCGGGCAAGAAGGGGAACGGTCACATTTGCTGGCATCAATAAAGGCTTTCCTTTTATTTTTTTTCATGTTGAAATAACCTTCTTTCACTATATTTAATTACTTTATTCTATTATCTTATTTCTATTTTAGCAATTGTCAACGAATTTTTCACTATCATTATTCATAAATTTTTCTATAGATAATTTATGCCAAAATAATCTAAGGCGAAAGAAAAATTAATTTTAATAGTAGACAGACGTGCAAATATGTGTTAAATTTTAATTGAGGATACTTGTTAGCATTTTCACTTTCCGGGGGAAATGCCTTGGGTAAAATTTGAAAGGGGGATGTAAAATGCCTGCAGTCAGCGAAAAAGTGGAGCGAGAACTGAAAAGAATTTTCGGGGAAAACGGCTATCGAGTTGACCGGATTGAACGAAAGCTGTATTCCTACGATGTTGGTGCAATTCCGAAGTTGATCAAGCCGTTTCTTCCTACCGGTATCGCTGGTGCTGTGGTGAGACCCAAAAGTGAAACAGAAGTTGTGGAACTGGTAAAACTGGCCCGGCAGGAACGCCTGCAACTGGTTCCAAGGGGAGCCGCCACATCCGGCTTTGGCGGAGTATTGCCAGGTGAAGGTGCGGTGGTGGTGGACCTGACTGCAATGAACCGGATTTTGGAGATAGACACCGGCAAAAAAGCAGTCCGCGTCCAGCCGGGGGTTATCTGGCAGACCCTGCAGAAGGAAATCAACAAACAGGGGCTTGATTTGCGAATTTACCCCACATCTCTACCGGCTTCTACGGTTGGGGGCTGGTTGGCCCAGGGTGGTTCAGGCTTTGGTTCCTATGAATACGGCCCGATCAGAGATAACATAACTTCGGCCCGGGTGGTGCTGCCCACCGGTGAAGTCCGCACCTTTACCGGTAGGGAACTGGGTGACTATATTGCCGATGCAGAGGGGATTACCGGGATTATAACCGAAGTTACTGTTCTGCTCCGGGATCTTGAGCCGGAGGTGCATAGGGCAATCGCTTTCCGGGATGCCCGTTCAGCGGGTCAATTCTTGCAGGCAGTTTCTGCCCGCAAGCTGCAGGTCTGGTCATTAACTTTGCTTAATCCTGAATCTATTCGTTTGAAGAAAAAGCTGCCTCACCGGCATGGCCATCCCTATGAGGAAGCCAATCCGCATATCGAGCCGGAGCTGCCGGAAGCCTATATTGCAATGGTTGCTTATCCAGAGTCCCGGCGTGGGATTATTGACCAGGAATTAACTCAAATCATCAAGGCCAACAAGGGTGAAGAGCTAAGTCGGGAAGCAACTGAACATGAGTGGGAACAGCGGTTTTCGCCGATGAAGCTGAAGAGGATCGGCCCGTCAATTATCCCCACTGAGGCTTTGGTTCCCTTTGCTAGCTTTGCGGATGTAATGGAGGAAATTGACCGGAAGATCAAACATCCCTTTATTCTGGAGGGCATGGCGACTGCTGGTGATAAGATTGTCCTTCTGGGCTTCATTCCCCACGATGAACGGAAATTCGCTTTTAACCTGGCTTTTGGTCTGGCGTTGTCGGTAATCGAAATCGCCAAAAAGCATGGCGGTTCGGTCTACGCTACCGGCTTGTTCTTCCGCCATGAAGCCCGGAATGTACTGGGGAGCGAACGTTACCAGGCTCTGGTAAACTTCAAGAAAAAGATCGATCCGCAGGGGATTATGAATCCCAATAAAGTTATTGGTTCCGGGACAATTAATACTTTGATGAGTATTGCTTCTACATTTGAACCTCTGGTCAGGGTAGTAGCCAACGCTGCCAGAGTCAACTTCGGGGATGGGGCCGATCGGACCAAAGAGATCAACGGTATTCCTGGCAGTGTCGCCTTTTTTGCCACAGCCTGTGCCCGCTGCGGCTACTGTGTTCCTACTTGCGAGCAGTATCTGGGCCGGGGGTGGGAATCCCATTCGCCCCGCGGAAAATATGCCTTTATCCGGGAGGTACTGGCAGGACGGGAGAAATTTACCCAGGAGATGGTAGACAGGTTCCTGCTGTGTACCACCTGTGAACTTTGTAATATTCGTTGCCAGCTTAACCTGCCGGTAGAGCATAACTGGATGGAAATGCGAGGCAAGCTGGTTCACGAAGAAAAACGGATGACTTTCCCACCTTTCGAGATGATGGCTGCCTCCTTGCGGGGCGAGAAAAACATATGGGCCGGCAAAAGGGAACATCGTGCAGATTGGCTCCCGGCTGATATCAAAGCTAAGATCAAAGATAAAGCCGAAATCATGTATTTTGCCGGATGTACGGCCTCTTATGTCAACACCGATGTGGCTGAAGCGACCGTTCGCCTGCTGGACAAAGCAGGGATTGAATTCACCTATATGGGGACAGACGAGGCCTGTTGCGGGATTCCCATGAAAGTCTCCGGTAAATGGGATGTTTTCGAAGAAATCTTCCGGCACAATGTCGCTGAAGCCAGGAAGCGCGGTGTCAAGACGGTAGTTACTTCCTGCCCGGCCTGTGCCCTGGTTTGGAAGGAGCTTTATCCCAATCTGGCTGCTGAACTGGGTGTTCCATATGAATTTGAAGTAAAGCATTATTCCGAGGTTGCTGCCGAGGCCCTGGCAGCCGGCAAACTTAAATTCGATCATGAAGTCAAGGCCCGGGTGGCATTTCACGATTCCTGCCATATGGGGCGCGCGCAGGGGGTTTATGAGCCTCCACGGCAATTAATCCAGGCCATACCCGGGGTCGAGCTGGTGGAAATGGAACATAACCGGGAAAACGGTTATTGCTGCGGTTCGGTGTTAACCCTGATCGGTGAAATGCCGGTAGCGCCAAAGCTGGGCGGGATGCGGATCCAGGAAGCCATTGACGTTAACGCAGAGGCTTTGCTAGCTCTGTGCCCATGCTGCCAGGTTCAATTGCGGAACTCGGCCAAACATAACGATATGGATATTGCTATAACCGACCTGGCTCGCTTTGTGGCCAAAGGATTGGGATACGAGATCGAGGACAAAACCGGAGCTTCGCTGGAAGCCTGGGGTATATTTGAGAAGTTCATCATCCTGATGTATCCGGAAAACATGGCCAAGCTTATGGCCTCTTTGTTCCCGCAGATGTTTGCCAATATGCCGCCCGGTATGGTTCCGATGATGAAGCTCATGAAATTGATTCCAGGCGGATTGTCCTTAATGGCCAGGATGATGCCGGTCATGATGCCATTGCTGGTGCCTGGCGTCATGCCCAAGGTCATGCCGGATATGATCAAGGAGGTAGCCCGGAGAGTAGGGCCTTTGCCAAAAGATATGGAAGAACTGATGCCGGATTTGCTGCCGAAGACCATGGAAGCACTGATGCCGAATATTCTGCCGCAAATCGTGCCCTATGTAACCCCCATGATGATCGAATACATCAAGACCGGACAAATTCCCGATACCAGGATGTGTCTCGAATTGAGCGGGTTGCTTAAAGATCCTAAGGGATGTATGGAAGCGGCAAAAAGTCATAAAGCTTAAGAATAACTAAACAACCCTGCGGTTTTACTTGACTGCAGGGTTGTTTTTTTATGCGTATAGACAGCATAGGGCCCTTTTGTTACTGGCTGCAGGGGATAAATATTGAAAAAGTACTGCCCTGGCCGGGGGCGCTTTTTACTTGAATTTTGCCTCCCCATAGTTCTACCAGCTGGTAAGTGAGCATTAAGCCAAGACCATGACCATCGGGTTTGGTTGTGAAAAATGGGGTTCCCAGCTGGGCCAGGGTTTTTTCTGTCATTCCAAAACCGGTATCGCTAACTTTAACTTCGATCAGGTTGGCGTCTGGTAGCCATTGACTGGATATTTTCAGTTCGCCTCCAGCGGGCATGCTTTCCAGGGCGTTCTGGATAAGATTGAGGAAAACCTGTTTAACTTGTTCCGGGACCAATTCCACCAGGGGCAAGTTGTCTGCCAGTTCCCGCTGCAGGATGACTTTTTGCTGAAAGGCTCTGGGTTCGCAGAACATGAGTAAATCTTGCAGCAAGCTATTTAAATTGACAGATTCCTTTTTAACAGATTTGCTGATGTAAAGGAATTCGTTGATGATCCGTTCAATCCGTTCCACCTCATTAATTATCAGATGCAAATATTTGGGATTGATTTGATTGGTACTAGCATTTTGCTGGCTAAAAATTTGTAAAAAGCCTTTGATTGTAGTCAGGGGATTGCGGATTTCATGGGCCATACCGGCAGCCAGCTGACCAGCTGTTTTAAACTTTTCTGAGCGGATCAATTCTTTTTCCCGTTCTTCCAGTTGCCATACCATCTGATTAAAGGCCCGATTCAGCTTTCCGATTTCATCATCGGATTCCACTGGAAGAGGTTCAGGTTTTTTCCCTTCCCCATAAGAGGCAATGGCCGTCAACAGTTTAGTTAAAGGCTGGCCGAGAGAATGGGCTAGATATAAAGAAAAAAACAGAGAGACACAAAGAACAACGGCAAATAAGCTAACCAGGTCGCGAGTCAATTTATCCAGGGGGGCATAGAGAACCTGTTCTGGAATGGTAACCCCTACGACCCAGGCCCGGGTATTTGAGGAAAAAGGTTTGACCAGAGCGAAGGCTGCAACAGCCCTGTCCCGGGGCAGATTGATCAGCTTTTTTTCCCTGGCTGCTGTTAAAATCGTGTTTAACTGTAACTGGTGCTCAGTGAGAAAATTATCCTTGAGAATTTTTTGTCGGTCAGGATGGGCAATGAATTCACCTTTTTGGTTAATAATAAAGGCATAACCAGCCTGGCCAAAAGTCTGCTGGCGGCTGCTAAAAGCATCGACCATTTGCCATAAATTAGCAAGGTGAACTGAGGGGGAAACAACACCGACGATCTGGTTCTGGCTCTTTACAGGGGCGGCTAAAACAAGCAATGGACGTTGGACAATGGGAGAATAATAGATATCAGAAAAATAGTACTGACCCTGTAAAGCAGGTTTAAACCAGGGTCTGCTGCTGACATCTTTACCTTCAGCAGAGATATTGGAGTCAGCCAGGACTTGACCTGCAGGATTTACATAAATGGCACCGTCGTACTGGGGATAACTTTCATTAAAGTCTTGCAAGTACTTACGCAGGATGTACGGGCTGGAGGTCCAGGGGACGGACAGAGTCATGAATTTCAAGTCAGTCAAGCGCTCATTTACAAATTGATAAGTGCTTTCTGCCAGGTTGTTAGCCATAATCACCAGATGGTATTCCAGTTGTTGTTTTAAGGCTTCCCGCTCGGCTCGCCAGGAAAAATAAAAGAAAAAGGCAAAAGGAACAATGGTAATAATCAAAAACAATAATAGAATCCGCAGACGAAAATTTAGACGCATTTACTGGCTCCTCTCTGTTGATATTGAAGAGTGGCGAAGAAATTCCTGGTATTCTAAACCCCATTCATACATCTTGTTCAGCACCTCGAGAAACCGCTGACCCATATCTGTTAAAGAATATTCAACCCTGGGCGGCACAACCGGATAGACATGGCGATGTACGAGCTGATCCCGCTCTAACTCCCGCAGCTGCTGGGTAAGGTAGCCCTGACGGATACTGGGTAAAGCCCGCAATAACTCATTAAAGCGTTTGGGCCCATCCTTTAACATCCAGATAATCACCAGCTTCCATTTGCCGGCAACAATATTCTGGGCAATGGCAACCGGGCATTTAAGTTCCAGGAGTTCCTGGCGTATATCCATTTTACTTCCTCCTATTTACAGTACGTTTTTTGTACTATGTACAAAAAATTATCGTACTTGTTAATTTCTCACCGTTTGATATTATTATAATGCAGCTGAAACAGTTCAGCAATAAATTTAAGGAGGTTAACGCAATGGATGAGATTTTGCGATTTTTAAAGGAAGGTGCAATGGGAGCCTTTGCTACAGTGGACGGAGATAAACCCGATGTCAGACCCTGGCAGTTTCAATTTGCCCAGGATGGCAGGCTGTATTTCTGTACCGGCAATAACAAAGAGGTCTACCGGCAAATGCAAAAAAACCCTTATATCGCTTTTACCACTACTACTGATGATTTTATGACAGTCAGAATTTATGGTAAAGCTGTTTTCACTGATGACCGAACCATTAAGGAAAAAATTCTGGCTACACAGCCCGGTATTAAAAATATTTATCAATCTTCTGACAATCCGGTGTTTGAAATATTTTATCTGGAAGAAGGGGAAGCAGTCATTTCCGATTTTTCCGGAAATCCGCCGCGGCGGATCAAATTTTAGATTTTTCCCCCAAACCACTAACCAATCCTGTTTGCGTTCGTCTTAATTAATGAAAAAGCAAACAGGAGGCGATGGAGATGTCCAAAACTTTTACTCTGGAAGAACTAAAAAAATACAATGGCTTAAAAGGCCAGCCTGCCTATGTAGCTTATAAAGGGCGCGTTTATGATGTGAGCCAGGTGTTTCAAAACGGCGAACATGCCGGTGTGAAGGCAGGCACTGATCTAACCGAGCTTTTGGCTAAAAGTCCCCATGATGAATCAATTTTTAGCAAAGTCCCGCAAGTGGGGACATTGCAGGTTAAGAGCAGCTGTTGCCAGAAATTGCTGGCAGTTAGTGAGCAAAGGGCTGATTTGTTGTTACGCATAGGTTTGGGGACAGTCTTTTTTGCCCACGGGGCCCAGAAACTGCTGGGCTGGTTTGGCGGCTTTGGCTGGTCTGGCACGATGGGCTTTTTAACCCAGGCGCTGGGTATCCCGGCCTTTTTTGCCGGGCTGGCGATTTTGACGGAGTTTTTTGGCGGACTGGCCATTTTGCTGGGGCTGTTTACCCGCCTGGCTGGCCTGGGATTGGCCATTACGATGCTGGTGGCAATGTTTAAGGTTCACTGGGCCAATGGTTTCTTCCTGGACCTGAAAGGGCCAGCTGATGGGATTGAATACGTATTCGTGCTATTCTGGCTGGCAGCTTATTTTGCGGTAAAAGGAGCAGGCAGGATTTCCCTGGATTACCTGCTTGCCCGGAGATCTAAATAAGAAGCCCCTCAGCGGGCTTTTTTTCTACTGGTAGGAGGTGAAGGAGATGACGGTACTTCAGCCCCATGTCCGGGAAAATGATTTGTCCTTTGAAGAAGTTATTGCTGCCAATGAAAAAAAGATTTTGAACCTGCTCTATGGGATGACCGGGGACTATCATCTGGCCCAGGATCTGGCCCAGGAGACTTTTTTACGGGCCTTTAAAGCCTTTCACACCTTTGCCGGTAAAGCAGCAGTATCCACCTGGCTTTATCGCATTGCCGTGAACGTAGCTTTAGACTACCAGCGCAAAGGATTTGTTCGCAGTGAACAGCCGGTGGAGCAAATTGCTGAAGTTAGAGGGGAAGATACCTGTGCTCAGGATCCCGATAAATCATGTCAAAAAAGGGCAATCAGGGACATTCTCTTTGCCTCCATTGCCAGGCTGCCGGAACAGCAACGGGAAGTTTATATTTTGAGAGAAATTAATGGTTGTTCCACCAAAGAAGTGGCTGAAATTCTGGGGTGCTCATCAGCTATGGTGAAATGGCGACTTTACAAGGCCCGCCTGGCTTTAAAGAAAATTTTACAGCAGGAACATAGCTATAAAAAAGCCGGGGTATTTCGGCTGAGCAGTCATGGTATAGAATAAAACCTGAATCCGCTTTCGCAAGAGAGCGGATTTTTTCTTGACAAAAAGTCAAAAAAGGGATATATTTAAACAGTCTAAACATTAGATTGTCTAAACAAGTGAGGGATGCCGATGAATGAACGGGAATTTGAGGATTATTTAGAGCGCTGGCAGGCGGCATTTGGCCGGATCATGCGGAATTTTGGCAATCGGCTGGCCGCCGAGGAGCCTGATTTGACCGGGCCCCGGTTTTTTCTCCTGAACCTCCTGGACCAGCAGGGACAAGCCACCGTCAGCCAGCTGGCAGAGGCTTTGCATGTCAAGCCCAGTTCAGTTACAGTCATGCTGGATCGTCTGGAAAATAACGGCCTGATTGTCCGTTCCCGTGAAACCCGGGATCGCCGGGTAGTCTTGATAAGTTTGTCGGAGGCGGGAAAGGATAAACTGGCTGAGGCCAGACGAAAACGGCGGCTGGTTCTGAAGGGCTATTTGGAAAAACTGGATCAGGAGGAAAGGGAAGTTTTGCTTACCATTCTGGAAAAGATGGCCAAAATTGAGGAGTGATTTTAGTGCAAACACAGGAATGGGCTACCACTATTACGGCTGATGAGGCCATGGAAAAACGGGGTCTATTGATTTTTGGGTTACTGGTAGCGATGTTGTTTTCCGCGCTTGATAATACCATCGTGGGGACAGCCATGCCGCGAATAGTGGGGGAACTGGGCGGTCTGGGCATGATGACCTGGTTGACTACTGCCTATATGCTCAGTTCCACTGCGGTTGTGCCTATCGCCGGTAAACTGGCGGATTTGCTGGGGCGCAAGTCGGTATATGTTGCCGGGTTGTTGCTGTTTATGTTGGGCTCTGCTCTCTGTGGGCTGGCCCAGAGTATGGAACAACTCATTATCTTTCGGGCTCTGCAGGGCATCGGCGGAGGAGTAATGATGCCGATGGCTATGGTAGTAATCGGGGATATTTTTACTGGGGCAGAACGGGCCAGGTGGCAGGGAGTTTTTGGGGCTGTTTTTGCCCTGTCTTCCATCATCGGGCCCCAGGTGGGGGGCTGGATTGTAGATGCCTGGAACTGGCGCTGGGTGTTTTACATTAATTTACCTACCGGGCTACTGGCTACTTTTTTAATCGCCATTGCTCTCAAAAACAAGCGTCTGGAACGACGGGTCCAAATTGATTACCGGGGGATGTTTACCCTGATCGCTGGAGTAGTGAGTCTATTGCTGGCTTTGAGCCTGGGTGGCAAGGAGTATCCCTGGCAGTCCTGGCAAATTCTTTCCCTGTTCGGTTTGGCGGCTTTGCTGCTCAGTGCTTTTATACTGGTAGAGACCCGTGTCAGTGAACCGGTCTTCCCCCTGCACCTTTTCCAGAACCGGGTCTTCATCCTGTTAAGTGGCATTGGCTTTTTAATGTCAATCGGTATGTTTGGAGCCATTATGTTTGTGCCCTTGTTCATGCAAGGGATAATCGGCATCAGCCCGTCTGAATCGGGAACGGTAATGATGCCCATGATGCTGGCCATGATGGCGGCTAGTATTATTGGTGGCCGGCTGGTTCAATTTTTGGGGCTAAGAAAACAGATGCTGCTGGGTATGTTAACCATGGTGGGAGGGTTCTGGCTGTTATCTGCTATGGATATGAGTACCAGCAAGCAGCTGGCCATGGTGTATATGGGTGTTCTGGGGGTAGGAATAGGTCTGGTGATGCCATTGACGACTCTGGCCTTACAGGAATCCTTTAGCAAGCAGGAACTGGGAATCGTTACTTCCTCCAGCCAGTTTTTCCGGCAAATTGGCGGTACTTTTGGTATGACCATTCTGGGTGCGGTGATGAATTACCGTTCCAGCCATTTGCTGACTGAGAAAATGAAACCTTTTCTAATTCAGCTGCCGGCGCAGGCTCAATCCTGGGCCAGACAGTTGCAGGAACAGATCAGTCATAATGCCCAGGCCCTCTATTCTACCTTGCTAAACCCAGCTGCACTGCAAAAAATGCCTCTGGCCTTGCAACGGGTACTGGTACCCATTTTGAAAACTTCTCTTGTTGATACCTTGCAGCATGTTTTTCGCTATGGTATGGTGTTTGTCATCCTGGGAGCAGTGTTAACCCTGTTTTTGGGGGAAATTCAATTGACACAGGGACGCAAGTCGCAGGTTTAACCTGTGGCTTTTCTTTTTGTTTGACATTTTTTTGCTAAATGCATATAATCATAACAGAATATATGAATAAGTGTTCAAACAATCAAATAAAAACAGGGGGTGAGAGGATGGAGCGCTGTGATTGTACCATTATCCATGAGGAGGTCGTAAAACAGGTAAAGGAAAAAATGCCGGCGGAAGAGCAGTTATATGACCTGGCGGAGCTGTTCAAGGTGTTTGGTGATACTACCAGAATCAAAATTCTGTATGCCCTGTTTGCGGCAGAAATGTGTGTCTGTGATATTGCAGCCTTGCTTAATATGTCTCAATCGGCCATTTCCCACCAGCTCCGGGTATTGAAACAGGCACGGCTGGTCAAAAACCGTAAGGAAGGAAAGATAGTTTATTATTCCTTGGATGATGAACATATTAAACAGATTTTTGATCAGGGTTTCCTGCATATTACTGAAAAATAATGGCAAGAAGGGATAAAGATGAATAAAGGATTGCTAGCGAAACAGCATGCCAAAAAGGTCCTGCTGTTACAGGGCCTGTCCTGTGCCAATTGTGCTGCTAAAATCGAGGAAAAGGTGCGTAACCTGGATGGGGTGAGGGCAGCCACTCTGGATTTTGTTGCCCGGAGATTAACGATCGAGGTGGAGAACCAGGAGGAAACAGACCGGATTGTGACTGAAGCTGCGCGGATTGCACAGCAGATAGAGGCGGGACTGGAAGTCAGGGAAGAAGAGAAAGGATTACCAGAGGAGCAACTCCTGACAGCAGTAAAAAAAGGGGAATTGTTGCGTTTAGGAATAGGAGCGCTGGTTTACCTGCTGGCCCTGGTTTTGAAAATGCCGACAGGGCTGGAATTGCTGCTGTTCTTGCTGGCCTATGGCCTGGTGGGTGGGGAAATAGTACTCAAGGCTATGAAAAATATCGGCAGGGGGCAGGTGTTTGATGAAAATTTCCTCATGACCATTGCAACTCTGGGCGCTTTTGCCCTGCGGGAATATCCGGAAGCGGTAGCGGTGATGCTTTTTTACCAGGTGGGTGAGCTTTTGCAGGATATGGCTGTACAGCGTTCCCGCCGTTCCATTCAGGCGGTGCTGGCTATCCGTCCTGACTCGGCCAATTTGTTGCTGGGGCAGGAAGTAAAAAGGGTGAAGCCGGAGGAGGTGCCGGTGGGTGCTTTCATTCTGGTAAAAGCAGGGGAAAAAATACCCTTGGACGGGAGAATAGTGCTAGGCTCCTCAACGGTGGATACTTCGGCTTTAACCGGGGAAGCTTTGCCACGTACGGTACGGGAAGGAGATGAAGTGCTGGCGGGATTTATTAATCAGAATGGGCTGTTGACCATTGAAGTAACCAGGGCCTATGAGGAATCCGCTGTAGCCCGTATCCTGGAGCTGGTGCAATCTGCTGCTGCCCAGAAAGCGCCGACGGAAAACTTTATTACCACTTTTGCCCGCTATTATACCCCGGCGGTGGTGCTGGCGGCTGCAGCAATAGCCTTGATTCCACCTTTGACCTTTTCGACAGCGGGTTTTTCCCTCTGGCTTTACCGGGCCCTGGTCTTTCTGGTTGTCTCCTGCCCCTGTGCCCTGGTGGTTTCCATTCCCCTCGGTTTCTTTGGAGGTCTGGGAGCGGCAGCCCGCCGGGGGATCCTGGTCAAGGGGGGCAATTATCTGGAAGCCCTGAGTAAACTGGAAGCAGTAGTATTTGACAAAACCGGGACCCTGACTCAGGGGGTTTTTCAGGTGGTAGAGGTAGTACCGGCGGGAAAGTGGTCCAGAGAAGAGATACTGGCCTATGCGGCACTGGCGGAGAGTTTTTCTAATCATCCCCTGGCCCGTTCAGTGCTGGCAGCCTGGGGACAGCCGGTAGAGCAGGTTCTGGTCAGCGAGTATGAAGAAATCAGCGGCCAGGGTGTGAAGGCTGTGGTCCAGGGTACCAGGGTTATTGCTGGTAAACGGCAACTGCTGGAGACAGAAGGTATTGCCGTACCGGTAACAGAGGTGGAAGGCACGGTAATCTGGCTGGCCCTTGCCGGGGAATATGCCGGCTATATCCGGCTGGCAGACCAGCTGAAACCTGATGCAAAGCAAGCTATTAACAGTCTACGGCAGCTGGGCATCCGGCGGCTGGTGATGCTGACCGGGGATAGCCAGGCAGCGGCCCGGCAGGTAGCGGAACAGCTGGGTATTACTGAGGTTAAGGCGGAATTGTTGCCCCAGGACAAAGTAGTCTGGCTGGAAAAAATCGAACAGGAAAAAACTGCTCAAGGGAAAGTAGCTTTTGTGGGTGATGGCATCAATGATGCTCCTGTCTTGGCCCGGGCCGATATCGGAATCGCCATGGGGGGGCTGGGGGCAGATGCTGCCATTGAAGCTGCAGATGTGGTGCTGATGCGGGATGAACCGGTACAGCTGGTAGAAGCCGTGCAGATAGCCCGCCGCACCAAACAAATTGTCTGGCAGAATATTGCCCTGGCTTTTGGGGTAAAAGGGATGGTACTTCTGTTAGGAGCCGGAGGACTGGCCACCATGTGGGAAGCGGTTTTCGCTGATGTAGGAGTGGCTCTGCTGGCTGTTTTAAATGCTCTGCGGATCTTGCAGAGCCAGAGACTACCGGATAGAGACCCTTGCTGACAATCTGCCTCCCTTTGTGTTATTATTATTGTGAAAGGGGAGTGGGTTGGATGGTTCAGGTAGCACGGCGTATCGAACTGCTGACTACCGGGATTTTTTCCGTAATGGAGGCCAAAAAGCGGGAAGTGGAGGCCCGGGGCTTGCCAGTGATCAATCTGGGGATTGGCAGCCCGGACCGCCCTCCTGCTCCGCATATAAAAGCTGCCATGCGTGCCGGGATTGAAAAGGATGTTAATTATCGTTATCCGGTGTTTGAGGGCTGTTTGGAGTTACGGCAAGCTATTGCCCGCTGGTATCAGCGCCGTTTTGATGTGGAGCTGGATCCGGAGCGGGAAGTGCTGGTGTTGATGGGATCCCAGGACGGGCTGGCCCATCTGGCCTGGGCCTATATTGAGGCGGGAGACCTGGCTCTGGTACCTGATCCGGGCTATCCCATTTATAGTGCCAGTATCTTGCTGGCCGGAGGGGAATTATATCCTTTGCCGCTGAAGGAAGAAAACGGTTTTCTGCCCCGGCTGGAGGATATTCCGGCAGAGGTGGCCCGGCGGGCGAAACTGCTGACCCTCAATTACCCCAGCAATCCGGTGGCGGCGGTGGCGGACCGAGCCTTTTTCCGGCAGGCAGTGGAATTCGCCCGGCAGTATGATTTACTGGTTTGTCATGATGCGGCCTATTCCGAACTGGCTTTTGATGGTTTTAAGCCTATGAGTTTTCTGGAGGTACCCGGGGCGAGGGAGGTAGGGGTGGAGTTTCACTCCTGTTCCAAGTCCTTTAATATGGCGGGTTGCCGTATAGGCTTTGTAGTAGGCAATCAGGAGGTTATCGCCAACCTGAATAAAATCAAATCCAATATCGATTATGGAGTTTTTAGCGCGGTTCAGGAGGCAGCAATTGCGGCTTTAGAAGGTCCCCAGGATTTTGTTCGGGAAAATGCAGCTACTTATCAGAAACGGCGGGATGTGCTGGTAGAAGGACTGGCTGAAGCGGGCTGGCAGATTCCCAAACCGAAAGGCTCCATGTTTTTATGGGCCCGGATTCCGGCCGGTTTTTCCACTTCCATGGAGTTTGCCCTCACATTACTGGAAAAAGCCGGAGTGCTGGTGATTCCCGGTCATGCCTTTGGGGCGCAGGGGGAAGGATATGTACGCATCGCCCTGACCCAGGAAGTGCCGCTCTTACAGGAAGCAGTGGCCCGAATTAAAGCTAATTTTCATTTCTGAACAACTTACCTCCGCTGCCAGCGGGGGTTTTCTCACTTGTTGAAAAGAAAAGGCTGGTGACCAGATTGATTATCGGCTGTGGACGGATTACCCTTTACCTGGCAGATGGGCATTCCCTGAAGGATAAAAGACGGGTTTTACAGAGTATAATTAGCAGAATGCGCAGCAAATTCAATGTGGCGGTGGCAGAGATAGCCGATCAGGATTTGTGGCAGAAAATCACCCTGGGCATTGCTGTCATTGGCGGCAATTCAGCTCATGCGGGCAGCCAGCTCCAGGCTATTATCGACTGGCTGGAAGCGGAACCGCGCCTGCGGGTGGGTGAGGTGGAAACAGAAATACTGTAAATTGGAGGATGGAGAGTGAACTGGCAGGAGACATTATACAGAGGCTGGAAAAAGGGGATAAATACCACCTGGGTGCTGGCCAAAACCATGCTACCTATCTACATAGCAGTGAACTTACTTAAACTGACGCCCCTGTTTACCTGGTTGGCGGATATTTGTCGGCCCTTGATGGCCCTGTTCGGTTTACCGGGGGAAGCGGCTACCGCCCTGGTGATCGGCAATTTGCTCAATCTCTATGCTGCCATTGGGGCCATGGCGGCTATCACCTTAACGGGGAAACAGATTACCATTATCTCTTTAATGCTGTTGCTTTCCCATAATTTACTGGTAGAAACCGCTGTTTCCCGTCAGACTGGAATCGCTGGCTGGCCGCTGGTAGCAGTGCGATTGGGTTTTTCCTTTTTGGCGGGGATCATTTTGAATTTATTCTGGTAGGTGAGCAGGGGTGGAAACAATACTGTCCATCGGCATGGGGAGCCTGCGGCTGATCTGGGATGTGGCCGTTATCGTCATACCTATTATGCTGGTACTGGAGATTCTGAAAGATCTAAAATGGCTGGATATAGCGGCCGGCTGGCTGGCCCCGGCTCTGGGCAAAATCCATCTGTCCCGGGCAGCGGCTTTGCCCTTGCTGGTAGGTTTGGTTTTCGGTATTGCCTATGGGGCCGGGGTGATAATAGCGGCGGCCCGGGAGGGGGAACTGTCCCGCAAGGATTTGCATTTGCTCAGTATCTTTCTGGTACTCAATCATGCTATCATCGAAGATACCCTTTTGTTTGCCAGGATTGGTGCCAGTGGCTGGCTGTTGTTGACAGCCAGGACGGTGATGGCTATTATTGTTACCTGGATGGTGGGAAAATGGTTATTGAAGGAGGAGCAGTCATGGGAAAATTCATCGATGTAATGCAGGTGGAAGAACTGGAGGAAATTTTGCGTCAAGGCGGGAAAAAGCTGTTTTTTAAACACAGCGCTACCTGTCCTATCAGTGCCCGGGCTCACCAGGAAGTGGAACAATGGCTGGCTGAACAGGGGCCGGAGCAGGTAGTCTATCGCATTGTAGTGCAGGCAGCCCGACCGGTGAGTAACCGCCTGGCCGAAGTGAGTGGGGTAGCCCATGCCAGTCCCCAGGTTCTCTGGCTGGATGGGACCAGTCCCCTCTGGCATACCAGCCATGGCCAGATAACCAGGGCCAACCTGCAGGCTCATATTAACTAATCCAGGGACAGGAGCTGAATAACCGTGCGTTTAGCTTTGCCGAAAAAATATATTCGCCCTCTCTGGCGGGCTATTATCGAATTTGATTTGCTCAGTCCGGGGGACCGGGTGCTGGTAGGCTTTTCTGGCGGGAAGGACAGTTCTTTTTTGCTCTATGCCCTTTCGATATTACGCCAGCATGCGCCTTTCCCTTTTGAAGTAGGGGCCCTGACCATTGACCTGGGCTTTGAAACGGGTTTTCCCCGGCAGGAATTGGAGGCCTTTTGTCAGCGAGTAGATGTGCCTTTTTATACTGTTCATACTAAAATTAGCGAACTAGCCCTGGGGGAGGATCGGCAAAGTGCCTGTGCCCGCTGTTCTTTTTTTCGGCGCGGAACCTTCAATGCCTTTGCCAGAGCCCATGGTTTCAACAAGGTGGCTTATGCCCATCACTATGATGATGCCGTAGAAACCTTTTTGATGAGCATCCTTTACAGTGGCCAAATCCAGACTTTCCAGCCCAAAACCTGGCTGGATGAAAGCCAGCTCTGGGTAATCCGGCCGCTGGTCTATTTCCGGGAGAAGGAAATCCGGCGAGCTGGGAAGGAGCTGGGGATTCAACCCATCCCCAGCCCCTGTCCTTTAGATGGCTATACCAAAAGGGCAGAAGTGAAGGAGCTGTTACGCCAGCTTGGCCGGCAAAACCGCCAGGTCTTTGCCAATGTAGCCGCTGCCATGCGGGAAGGCACCCCGGTGGAGCGCTGGCCCCGGGAATTGAGCAAGAAAGAGATCTGGCAAAAGAGCCTGGACTTCTGGCGGAACAAGAGTTAAAGGGCAGGAAGCTGGTCCAGCCAGTCCAGGAGCTCGGCCAGGGTTCCTCGCCAGTGAGCGGGATAAGTGGGTTCACCCCGGTCGATGAGGCAATCAGTGACCAGACCGGTGGTGATACCCAGAGTGGTAGCCACCAGGTCCTCCTGCGCATCATTGCCGAACATGAAACAGGCTTCCGGGGGGCGGTTAATATTTTCACATACTTCAAGGAAATAACGGACTGCTGGTTTGGAACTGCGGTAGCTGTCATAATAGGTGACATGGAGCCAGGGCAGGTCGGCGATACCAGCCCAGTGCATGCGTTCCCGGGTAGCTTCCACAGGGAAGAGGGGATTGGTGGCCAGCACTACCTGGTAGCCTTTGGCCAGGGCTTTTTCTACCACCTGCCGGGCCAGGGGCGTAGGCTGACAGCACTTTTTCAGCTGCGGAAAAACTTCAAGATAGTATTTTTCAAAATGGGGCAGGAGTTCTTCCTGTCCCTTTTCTGTCAGACGGGTAAAGGTATGCCAGAAAGCTTCGGCATTGGTAAGGCGGCCATCATTGGCGATCATGGCCTCAGTAGCCTGCCAGAAGTGGCGTAAAAAGGTTTTGCGGTCTGCCAGCCAGTGGAAATGCTCAGCTACCGCCTGCAAATATTCCTGCATGAATAATTCCTGATCAATAGGCAGTAATGTACCGTCCAGGTCAAATAAAATCGTGTCCCGTTTCATATACCTTTACCTCCTCATGGTGTTATAGTGGTTGACGGCAACAGCAATTTATCATAAAATATACAATACAAGGGTATAGTATAAATCGAGACAGAAGTGATACTTTCAGGGGTTCGGTAGAATTGCTGGCGCTTAAACTATACTATCACACAGGGCAAGAAATTTCCAGCTGTCAATCCGCCTGTAAAGTGGATGGGAAAGAATATGGGAGGAAGAAGGAGGAAGAGCGGGATGCCTATCTACATCGACAAAAAGCTATGTGACCAGAACAAGGACTGTCCGGCAGCGACCTATTGTGTACCCCTGGCCCTGCGCTATGACAAAGAACGGGGTGAAATCGTCTATGATCGGGAGAAATGCATGAGCTGTGGCACCTGTGTGGTCCATTGCGGACCTGGGGCCATCTACTTCGCTCAGGATGACGAGGAACTGGCTCTGCTGGTAGAGGAGCTGAAACGGTTAGAAGAGGAAAACGGCTAAAGGCCGCTTTCCTCTTTTTCTATTTGTGGTAAAATGGAGAGGAAATGGAGGGTGAATGGATGCAACACGAATTTTACTGGAATCCCCCTGCTCCTACCGATTTACCGGGAATGCTGAAACGGATGCGTTCTGCCGGTCAGGATGTACTCTACCGGCTGGGGGAGAATGGTTTACAGAAGGCCCTGAGCTGGGATGGTCGCCCTGTTTTATTGACAGTACAGGAAGAAGGCACAGTAACCAAACCCTGCTGGCATATTGAGGTGGCTGGACCTGAGCTACCGCCTGACTGGCAGGAACGGGCTATTGCCTATTTAAGCCATGTCTTTTGCCTGAATTTTGATTTGCCTGCTTTTTATCAGTTTTGCCGCCAGCATCTTCCCCTGGCTGCTCTGGTGGAGCGTTTCTATGGTCAGCGCATGATCCTGGAGCCGACTCTTTATGAAGCGGCCATTAGCTCTATAATTGCCCAGCAGCTCAATCTCAGTTTTTGCGCCCAGTTGAAACGGAATTTGCTGGTCCGTTGTAATTGCCAGTGGCACTGGGAAGGGGTGGACTGGCTGTTGTTTCCTGAGCCACAACAACTGGTCAGGTTGACCGCGGAAGATTTACGTTTACTCAAGTTCAGCCGCAGTAAGGCAGAATATGTACTGGGAGTCGCCCAGGCTACAGCAACAGGCCAGCTGAACTGGAGCAAGGTTGAAACCATGCCGGAACAGGAGGCGATGAGCTATTTAATTTCCTGGCGGGGCATTGGGCGCTGGACAGCAGAGTGTATCCTGCTGTTTGGCCAGGGGCGGTCGGACTTGTTGCCGGCAGCGGATATCGGTTTACGTAATGCGGTTGGGCAGCTGTGGGGGCTGGGACGCCAGGCAACTGAAGCTGAAGTACGGGAAATCGGGGAAGGCTGGCGGCCCTACCGGAGCTGGGTAACCCATTATCTCTGGTTGAGTTTAACAGAAAATTCAGGCAAAGACTTGTAAAAATGACCATAATATGCTATGATAATTACTGTTAAAAAAGAATAACAGAGGCGCCTGGCCCTGAGGGGTCGGCTTAAACGGTATCCGGTGCGAATCCGAGCATTTACTGTGTTGGTGAGCGGGCTCATTGTGAGGGGCCAGCGATGAACCTCAGCCAGTAACCGGCCTGCTGAAACACACCTTTATGCAAATGGGAGGTGGTTTGCTTCAGGCTGTCCGTTAAGCTGAGCGCCTTGCCTTCCCTGGTCATAAGGCTGGGGATTTTTTATTTTACAATGCTGGGAGGGGAAGAGTAGATGAAAAAGTACAAGTCATTAGTTCTGATTGGTTTGGGTTTATTATGGTTTACTTTAAATGCCCCTGTTAATGCTTATGCCATGCACATAGCTGAAGGCTTCCTGCCGCCGGTTTGGGCGGGATTATGGTATTTGCTGTTCCTGCCCTTTTTGGCCTGGGGTTTGTACCGGATAAACCGGATAGTAAAAGCCAACCCCGGAGTAAAGATGCTCCTGGGTTTGGTGGGAGCTTTTGCCTTTGTACTATCCGCATTAAAAATACCTTCCGTAACCGGTAGCTGTTCCCATCCAACGGGAGTGGGGCTGGGAGCTATCCTGTTTGGTCCAGCTGCCATGATGGTGCTGGGCACGATTGTTCTCCTTTTTCAGGCTTTACTGCTGGCCCATGGCGGGGTAACTACTTTAGGAGCCAATGCCTTTTCTATGGCTATTACTGGCCCCCTGGTTTCCTATGGACTTTACAAGCTTTTGCAAAAAACCGGGGTGAACCGCAGTTTCAGCATTTTTCTGGCCGCTACCCTGGGGGACCTGGCTACCTATCTGGTGACATCGGTTCAGCTGGCCCTGGCATTTCCCACCGGTGGGCTCATTGCTGCCTTTCTCAAATTTGCCGGGATTTTTGCCCTTACCCAGATTCCGCTGGCCATCAGCGAAGGCTTGCTGACTGTAGTGGTCTTTAATACCATCAGCAATTATAACCGCCAGGAGTTAGTGGAACTGGCAGTTCTGACGGAGGAGGGATAAGATGAAAAAGCAAAATCTTATTTTATTGCTAATGGCCGTGGTTTTATCTTTAGGACCTCTTGTCCTGTTGCCCAATGCCCCTTTCGCTGGAGCTGATGGGCAGGCGGAAGAAGTGATCAGCCAGTTGCGTCCTGACTACAAGCCCTGGTTCCAGAATTTCTGGCAACCGCCCAGCGGGGAAGTGGAAAGCTTGCTCTTTGCCCTGCAAGCAGCCCTGGGCAGTGGTTTTATTGGCTATTATTTAGGCTATCTCCGCGGCAAAAAACAGGCAGAGGAGAAAAAAGGGCATGTTTAATATCGATCAATTTGCTTATAATAACCGGCTGCGTCATGTTCATCCTCTGGAAAAATTGCTATTGACCGGATTAACTATGGGGGCGGTCTTGAGCCGTCCCCAACCGGTGGTAACGGGCCTGGTGCTGCTAATAATGAATGGAATTTTATGGGGGCGGGCTGGTATACCCTTGCGCTATCTGGTGCGGCTGTTGCTTTTGCCTTTTTCCTTTTTGCTGCTCAGTGCCTGGACGATTTTGTTAAGCCTCAGTACCGAGCCGGTTAGTGGGATTATAACCTGGAAAATCGGGCCGCTGTTTGCAGGGATTGACTGGCGGCAGCTGGGGCTGGCCCTGCGGGTTATACTACAGGCTCTGGCTGCTGTCAGCTGCCTTTACTTTCTCATCCTGACTACACCGATGGTTGAGATCCTGGGAATTCTGCGCCGTTTGCAGATTCCGCCCCTGCTACTGGAACTGATGGGATTGGTTTATCGCTTTATCTTTGTGCTGGCGGAAACAGCAGTACAGATCCAGATTTCCCAGGCTTCCCGCTGGGGCTATGCCAGTTTGGGCAATTCCTACCGCTCCCTGGGCCAGTTGATAACCGCTCTGTTGTTCAAATCCCAGCAGCGTTCCCGCCAGCTTTATCAAGCTCTGGAGGCCAGGGGTTATCAGGGGGAGTTAAGGGTATTGGAACCGGAATATCACTGGTCCGGTGCCAATCTGGCCTTGATTGCTCTGGTACAAATGGTACTCTGGTTTATAGCATTAAACGGGGGAGGAGAAAAAATTGTCATCTTTCATTCTTGAGGCCTGTGCCGTGGAATTTGCCTATCCGGATGGGACGGTAGCATTGCAGGGTGTGAATATGGCGATTGAACGGGGAAAGAAAATTGCCGTGCTGGGGTCCAATGGGGCGGGCAAATCCACCCTGTTTTTGCACTTTAACGGAATTTTACGGCCCCGGCAGGGGGAAATCCGTTTTGCCGGGCATAAAGTCAGCTATAAACATAAAGATTTACTGGAGCTGCGCAAACGGGTGGGGATTGTTTTTCAGGACCCGGATAGCCAGCTATTTTCCGCCAGTGTCTATCAGGAGATTTCCTTTGGCCCTCTCAATCTAGGCTTGGCGGAAGCGGAGGTGCGGCGGAGGGTGGAACAGGCTCTGGCAGCCACGGAGATCAGCCATTTACGGGATAAACCGACCCATGCCTTGAGTTACGGGCAGAAAAAACGGGTTTCCCTGGCGGCCATTCTGGCCATGGAGCCGGAAGTGCTGATTTGTGATGAGCCTACAGCCTGGCTGGACCCGCGTCATTCCAGACAAGTAATGGAATTGCTGGATAATATTAGCGACAAGGGGACAACGGTCATCCTCTCCACCCATGATGTGGAACTGGCCTATGACTGGGCAGATTATGTCTATGTCATGCAACAGGGACGGGTAATCGGGCAGGGAACACCGGCGGAAATTTTCCTGGATGAAAAGCTTCTGCAACAGGCAGATCTGACTCAGCCCTGGCTGGTTGAGGTATATCAGGCCTTGAGGCAACGGGGGCTAACTAACCGGCCGCTGCCGCGCAATCGACAGGAGTTGCTGGCCCTGGTGCTGGCTCAATAAAAAAGCTGTCCGCAAGGACAGCTTTTATGCTTCACAGAAAACAAAACCTACCAGACCAGGGCCGGTATGGATGCCAAGAGCCGGGGAAATCTGTTCCAGAAAGCTTTCTACCACAGTGGGGAGCTCTTTCAGTTTTTTGTAAAGCTCCCGTGCCTCTGCCTCGGCGGCGCCATGCAGAACAGCCAGCCGGCAAGGGGTTTCTTTAGCCAGCTGTTCGCCTATTTTCAGCAATTCTTTTAACCCCAGTTTTTTTCCCCTTACTTTTGTGAAGGAAAAATACTTGCCTTCTTTATCAACAGAAATAATGGGTTTTAGATTGAGCATTTGCCCAAGAAAGGCGGAAACAGCACCAATACGACCGCCCCGGTGGAGATATTCCAGCGTATCGAGGATAAAAAAGACACGGCTAGTATCCCGCAGATGTACTAAGCGCTGCCAGATAGTATCCAGATCGGTTTGGCCGCTGCGCAGCATTCGGGCGGCTTCCAGAAGCAGAAAACCCTGACCGAAGGAAAGGGAACGGCTGTCAAATACCCGGATGTCCAGGCCTTCATACTGGCTGGCTATGGTCTGTACCATTTGCCAGGTACCAGAAAGACTGCTGGAGATATGGATAGCCAGTACCTGTTTGTAGCCTTCAGCCTTCAGTTGGTCCAGCAAAGCCAGAACTGCGCCGGGAGTAGGCATGGAAGTGGTGGGGATTTCAACCGGCAAGCGAGCATAGATATCCTCGGGCTGGATATCTACCCGGTCCAGGAACTGACCATCCTGATAATTGATGCCAAAGGGCAGGACGTGAATTTGCAGCGCTTCTAACAAGGTCGGGGGTAGATCGCAGGCGCTGTCTGTGATTAGTGCAATGGAAAACTGGGGCATTCTTTCTCCTCCAAATATTTAGATTTCTTTTATTTTAACATATTAACAACCATACTAAAAGCTATTTTAAAAAATTCCGAAAATCGGCAGGTAACGGAGCGCTAATTCCCTGTCCTGGCCAAACCAGGCGCTGGCAGTGGAGCAGAGGACGAGGGGCCAGGGGAGCGGCCGGACCGCCATAATATTTGTCCCCCAGAATAGGACAGCCCAGGTGGCTTAAATGTACTCGAATTTGATGGGTACGACCGGTAACCAGCTCCAGTTCCAGCAGGGACCATTCCTTCCCGGTTTGTAGAAGGCGGTAGCGGGTAAGGGCAGGCTGCCCCGCAGGAATGATGGCGCGTAACTGTGGATGATGGGGATGAGGGCCGATGGGAGCTGAAATTTCTCCCGTTTCAGCCGGAGGCTGGCCCAAAACGATGGCCTGGTAATAGCGGCTGATTTTGCCGCTGCGCAGTAGCTGGTCCAGTACATGATGGGCATGGCTGTGTTTGGCAAAGAGAACAACGCCACTGGTGTCCCGGTCCAGTCTGTGGACAGGATGGGCCACCGGGGCCAGACCTTTTTGCTGCAGGTAATAGGCTACACCATGGGCCAGAGTCGGTTTTTGCCCCTGGTGCGGTCCACCGGGATGAACAGCTATACCTGCCGGTTTGTTAAGAGCCAGGCACTGTTCATCTTCAAAAAGAATATCTAAAGCCATATGGATCGGGGTTAGACCGGGGGCCGGAGCAGCGGTTTCCAGCAGGACTTTCAGCTCATCTCCTGCTTTTACGGTATGGCCCAAAAAAGGGGCACGACCATTGAGCAAAATTCCCCGGCGGCGGGTCAGGCGCTGAATCGCCCGCCCTGATACCTGTAACTGCTGGCGCAGAATAGTTTCCACCGTCAAACCGGCTTGTTCGGGGGGAACAGAATAGGTCAGCCATTTGCGCAAGGAATTTGCTCCTTTCTGTGATATAATGGATAATAAAATTATATCCCGAATTGGGAGGAAGGGAAATGCTTGATTTGCGCCGCACCCTGGCTCTCCTGTTGCCGTTGTCTCTGATGGCAATTGGGGTAATGCTGGTGGACAGAGCCACAGCCGTGCGTTCCTGGCAGGATTATGGCAATTACCATGCCTATGGCTTACGGCAGGCCCAGTTCGCTCTCCTGGCCCTGCTGGCCTTCTTTCTGGCCTGGCGAACTACTGTGCCTTTCTGGCAAAACTGGGCCTGGAGTATGTGGGCAATTGCAGTAGTGCTAAACGGTTTTTTGCTGGTGCCTGGCTGGAGTATAGCGGCCGGCGGGGCAGTTCGTTGGCTCAAGCTGGGTGATCTGGTAATTGCCCCTGCTGGTTTGATGCTGCTTACTACCTGTTTGGTCTTACCCCTCTTACCCCGGCGGCGCTGGATGCTGGCCCTTTTAATGGGCGAGAGTTTGCTGCTGGCAGCTCAGCCCGATTTCAGCCAGATTCCTGTCCTCTGGGCAGCAGGCCTGACGGTGCTGGTCCTGAAGGGCAATTTCGGTCTGAGAGAAGGGTTGGCCGGGGCCCTGGGACTGTTGCTGTTTAGTGGTCTGGCCTGGTTACATCCCTATGTGCAGGGGCGTATTTACAATGTCCTCTGGCCCATACCAGGGCAGGGGGGTGAAGATTATCTGGGGCTGCGCCGCATGTGGGCAGAAGCAGGCTGGTGGGGCCAGGGTTTTACCTGGCGGCAGGAGAGTTATTATATCTCATCACCGGAAGATGATTATCTCTTTGCATTCCTGGCCCACAAACTGGGTTGGGTAGCAGCTGTACTGCTGGTTATTGCCTATCTGGCCTGGGTTTGGGCGGTCTGGCCGCGGCGCTGGGAAAAGTACTGGCAGGGGGATTACCCCCTGATGGTGCGAGGGGCTTTGCTGGCCTGGCTGGGAAGTGCAGCGGCCTTGCATTTTCTGACCAATAGCGGCTGGTTTCCTATAACTACCATTAACTTGCCCTGGATGAGCTGGGGAGGAACTGGTTTGATTACGACCGCCTGGGCGGCAGGTTTGGCGGCCGGGATGGTAGGAAAGGAAGAAGGAGAGTATGCAGGAGCGGGTTAGACCGCTCTTTTTTTCTTGGTCAGTGGCGACACCGGCAAACGGTGCATACAATTCAATGAGGTGATGCTAGATGGATGAGGTCAAGCTGGTGTATAAGGGCAAGGCCCTGCCCTTTTTTGGACGGCTGCAGGAAAACCAGACCTGGGTGCCTATCCGGCCTTTGCTGGAAAGCCTGGGTCATCGTCTGGTCTGGGATGGCAGTAATCGGATCGTTTATATTGATTCCCAGCCAGTGGTAGCAGTCAAACCCCTGGCCAACCGGATTATCTGTCTGGACGCCGGGCATGGCGGGCCTGACCCGGGAGCGGTAGGGCCCAGTGGCTTGAAGGAAAAGGATGTCACTCTGGATGTGGTTCTGAAGCTGAAACAGCTCTTACAAAATGACGGGGCCCAGGTGATTTTAACCCGGGATAGTGACCGGGTAGGGGAACCGGATAGCCGGGTAGCGGAATTATCCCGGCGGGTAAAGCTGGCCAATAGTCAGGGGGCCCATATCTTTGTTTCTGTTCATTGTAATTCTGCAACCAATAGGGAAGCCAGGGGCACTGAGATCTATTTCCATCATGCTACTGCCCGGTCGCTGGCACAGGCCTTAGAACCACCCCTGCAAAAACCCGGGTTACCCTGGCGGGGGATTAAACAGGGCAATTTTCTGGTCATTCGCAAAGCCCAGATGCCGGCAGTACTGGTGGAACTGGCCTTTATCAGTAACCCCATTGAAGAAAGACTGCTGGCCGATAACGCCTGGCGGCAACGCTGGGCTCAGGCCTTGCGTGATGGGATTATAAATTATTTTCAAAGCTAAACAATATACTTGTAAAGGTTCTGGTGCTGTGCTATATTAGACAGGGCAAATTTTAAATACTGACATACTAAGGAGGAGCAGCATTGGAACAACAGTTGCGCAAGGAATTGGGCTTATTCACAACAATGATGCTAGTAGTGGGTATGGTTATTGGAGCAGGGGTCTTTTTTAAACCGGCTGTGATCCTGAAAGCCACCGGTTCACCGACCTGGTCGTTGGGAGCCTGGATTCTAGGTGGAATCATCACTCTGGCGGCGGGTTTGACTATGGCGGAACTGGCGGTAGCAATTCCCCGTACAGGGGGTCTATATGCCTACCTGGAAGAACTGTATGGGCCAGTTGTTGGTTTTCTCTTTGGCTGGGTCCAAACGGTAATCTACGGACCGGCTATAGTAGCAGCTCTGGCTATTATCTTTTCTGCCCAGCTCGGGCAGCTGTTGCATTATTCTGGCTGGGTAGAAACTCTGGTTGCTATCGGCCTGGTATTGCTGGTAGCGTTGATTAACACAACTGGCACCAAACAGGGCGGTAGAGTGCAAACCATTTTTACCATTGGCAAACTCATACCCATCCTGACAATTATCGGTTTTGGTTTATGGCAGGGCCAGGAGCAACTGGGCTTGTTTACCGGTACAGCAACACGCATTACCATTAGCGGTCTGGGTGCGGCGATCCTGGCTACTCTCTGGGCCTATGACGGCTGGCTCAATGTCAGTTATGTAGCTGGAGAGATGAAAAATCCCAAACGGGACTTACCAATTGCTATTTCTTCCGGCCTGTTGCTGGTTATGGCTGTTTACCTGACAATCAATTATGCAATTTTCAAGGTAGTGCCTCTGACCCAGCTGGAACAGTCGGCTACACCAGCCACTGATGCGGCTCAGATGCTCTTTGGTACATTTGGAGCCAGTATTGTCGGTATCGGCATTCTGGTCTCTATCTTCGGAGCATTGAATGGTTATTTGTTGACTTCTGCCCGGGTGCCTTTTGCCATGGGACAAAAAGGTCAATTACCAGGCAGTGACTGGATCGGCAAAGTTCACCTGACCTTTGGCACCCCAGTAAACGCTATATTCTTGCAGGTGATAATTGCATGTTTCTTCATTCTCACCGGGAGCTTTGATCGCCTTACTGATCTGGCCATGTTTTCCGTCTGGATTTTCTTTGTTTTAGGCCTGGCCGGAATTTTTCTTTTGCGGCGAAGGGAGATAGGCCAGGATCAGTACCGGGTACCCCTTTATCCTTTTGTGCCGCTGGTAGCAATGATAGGGGGAACTTATATTTTACTCAATAATTTGGTTACTAATCCTCTGGATTCCTTGTTTAGCCTGGGCATTACCGCCCTGGGCTTACCGGTTTACTGGTGGACAGGTAAAAAAGAAGGGGCTATTTAGCCCCTTCTTTTTATAATTTTTCACTTACCACCTTGGCCTGGGTGAAGAGCAGGAGATAGTCGCGGCCACCGGCCTTGGAGTCGGTGCCGGACATGTTAAAACCACCAAAGGGATGGACGCCTACCAGGGCCCCGGTGCATTTACGGTTGAAGTAGAGGTTGCCGACATGGAAGTGGCGACGGGCTTTTTCCAGATGTTCGCGGTTGGTGGAATAGACGGCACCGGTCAGACCATAGATGGTATTGTTGGCAATTTCTAAGGCATGGTCGAAATCCCGGGCTTTGATAAAGGCTACTACAGGACCGAAGATTTCTTCCTGGGCAATGCGAGCCAGGGGGTCGACATCAGCGAAGACAGTGGGCTGGAGATAAAAGCCATTGCCTTCAGCTTTGCCGCCACCACACATCAAACGGCCTTCTTGTTTGCCGATTTCCATATACTCCAGGATTTTTTCATAGGCTTTCTGATCAACCACCGGACCCATGAAGTTGCCGGGATCTTGCGGAGGGCCGACCTTGATTTGTTTGGCCTTTTCCACTACTTTTTCCAGGACATAGTCATAGACATCTTGATGGATAATGGCACGGGAACAGGCGGAACATTTCTGGCCCTGGAAGCCAAAAGCTGAAGCAACTATCCCTTCAACAGCGGCTTCTAGATCAGCTTCCTTGTCGACGATGATAGCATCCTTACCGCCCATCTCCGCTACTACTCGTTTCAGCCAGATCTGGCCAGGGGCAAGTTTGGCTGCCCGCTCATAGATGCGCAGTCCCACTTCCATGGAACCGGTAAAGGAGATGAAACGGGTACGGGGATGATCCACCAGGAAGTCGCCAATGGCACCACCGCTGCCCGGCAGGAAATTGATTACCCCGGGAGGCAGGCCGACGCTTTCCATCAGCTCCACGAATTTGGCGGCGATTACCGGGGAAGCGGAAGCGGGCTTTAGCACCACAGTATTGCCGGATACGATGGCAGCTGTGGTCATCCCCACCAGGATAGCCAGGGGGAAGTTCCAGGGCGGGATGATTACCCCTACGCCCAGGGGAATATAGTACAGTTCATTGTCTTCACCGGGAATGCGGGTCAGGGGCTGGGGTTCGGCCAGACGCAGCATTTCCCGGCCGTAAAATTCCATGAAATCAATGGCTTCAGCGGTATCAGCATCGGCTTCAGCCCAGTTTTTACCGACTTCATAAACCAGCCAGGCGGAGAATTCATGTTTGCGGCGCCGCATTTCGGCTGCTGCTTTGAACAGATAACGGGCCCGTACGGCAGGACCTACCTGGGACCAGGTGCTAAAGGTTTCTTCTGCAGTTTTGATGGCTTTTTCAGCCAGTTCCAGGTTGGCTTTGGCTACATAGCCCACCACCTGGTCCTTGTTGCCCGGGTTAATGGAAACCAGTTTTTCCTCGGTCATGATTTTCTCTTTGCCAATCACCAGAGGATAGCTCTGGCCCAGCTGGCTTTCTACCAGGGCCAGGGCCCGGGTCATGGCTTCCCGGTTAGCCGGCTGGCTAAAATCTGTAAAAGGTTCGTTACGGTACTCTTGCAGCATGGAAATTTTACCTCCCTTGAATTTTTTATGGTTTAAGCATATTTTTCAGGATAAAGAAGAGGTTAGCGGGCCTTTCGGCCAGACGGCGGGAGAAGTAGGGATACCAGTCTTTACCGTAGGGTACATAGACCCGCATCCGCCAGCCTTTTTTGACCAGCTCTTCTTGCAAATCCCGGCGAATACCATAGAGCATCTGGAATTCAAACTGGTCTTTACGCAGGCCTTCCTTTTCTACGAATTCCATGAGCTCCCGAATGATTTTTTCGTCGTGGGTGGCGGCCCCAAAATAGACGCCGGAACGGAGATAAGTTTTGGCCAGTTTCAGATAGTTAGCATCAACATCCTTTTTGCTGGGATATGCCACCTCCGCAGGTTCCTTATAGGCTCCTTTGCAGAGGCGAATGGTGGATTTCCGCTTGATCAATTCCTCCACATCCCCGGCGGTACGGTAGAGATAGGCCTGTACTACTATGCCTACCCGTTCCGGACCATATTCATTCAACAAGGTATAAAACAAATCAAAAGTGATCTGACAGTGGTCGGAATCTTCCATATCGATGCGGACAAAATTATTGTACTTTTGCGCCCGCTCCAGAATTTCCCGCATGTTGTTGAGACAGAAATCATAATCAATGTCCAGGCCGATCTGGGTCAGTTTCAGGGAGAGATTAGCCCGCAGCTTTTCCTGATGGATGGCATCAAGGATAGCCAGACAGGCTTCCACCGCTTCCCTGGCCTGTTCCTTACTGGTGATGCTTTCCCCCAGGTGGTCCAGGGTGACATCAATGCCTCTGCTGTTCAGTTCTTTAACTCTCTGAACAGCTTCGGCCAGAGTGCTACCAGCCACGAAGCGGGCGGCACCCCATTTCATCCCATGTTTACTGACCAGGTTGACTACTGTTTTGTTGGCGGCAATGGTAAGAATTATTTTGCGCGCCAGCAGGTTCATATCCATTATGCCTTCCCCCTATTTTTTATTGCCGCAATTTTACGCCAATTTAATTTAGCAATTTTCGTGCCATTTATTGGCCGGGAGCAAACTGGCGCCCAATACAGGGAAAAAGCACTTCCTCGCCCAATTTGTGTCAAAAAACTGACGCCAGTGTCAGTTATCTGGCGTCAGACCCAGGACCTTCATTTTATAGTAGAGGCTGCTGCGGGGGATGCCCAGCAAACGGGCGGCTTCGGCCTTGTTGTAGTTGGCCTTTTTCAGGGCCTCGGCAATCAGCCTTTTTTCTGTAGCTATGGTTACTTCCGGCAGTGGGCCGCTGGTATCATTGTCAGGCAAACGCAATTCTTTCAGTTTCTCCAGGCGAAGATGGGCAGGCAGGGTATCCTGACGCAAAATGCCATCATCGGAGAGAATAACCATCCGCTCCAGGGTGTTGCGCAGTTCCCGTACATTGCCGGGCCAGTGGTAATTCATAAAAGCCACCATTACTTCTGGCTCAATTTCCTGAATGCGTTTTTGATGGATGCTGGCCAGCTCCTGGACCAGCAAGTAGGCCAGTTCGGGCAAATCTTCCTTGTGCTCCCTGAGCGGAGGCAGGGTTAGGGTAAGGACATTCAGGCGATAATAGAGGTCCTCCCGGAAAGTACCTTCCCGGATCATTTTTTCCAGATCCCGGTTAGTTGCAGCGATGATGCGGACATTCACCTTGATGGGTTTAGTACCACCTACCCGGTAAAAGACCTTTTCCTGCAAGGCCCGCAGCAGTTTGGCCTGCAGGCTCAATTCCAGCTCACCGATTTCATCCAGAAAGAGGGTACCTCCTTCGGCCAGCTCGAATTTACCGGGTTTGCCGCCACGCTCAGCCCCCGTAAAGGCACCGCTTTCATAGCCAAACAGTTCACTTTCAAAAAGCAGGGAGGGCAGGGCGCCGCAATTAACAGCAATAAAGGGCTGATTGTAGCGTTTGCTTTCTTCATGGATGGCGCGGGCAAACAGTTCTTTACCGGTGCCGCTTTCCCCCCGGATAAGCAGGGAAGCATCGGTAGCAGCAAATTTTTTGGCTAAATTAATGGTTTCCTTTATAATGGTACTGTGGCCATAAATAGTGGCAAAGGCGTTCTTCTGACTGAGACGGTTGATTTCCTTGCGCAGTTTTTTGACGGTAGTGCTGGTGCGGGTCAGCTCCTGATTCAAGTAAACGATATCTCCGATATCCCGTTCCAGGGAGAGGCTCCCTATCACCCGGTTTTCGCACTGAATGGGAGCGGCGGTAATCAGTACATGGGCGTCTTCCCGGGGCTGGTGGTAGCTTTCTCGAATCACTTTGTTTTCCTTCAGGGAGTGGGAAACCAGAACATTGGGGAAAAACTTGCTGACCGGCTGGCCGAGGATTTCCCTTGCCTTAATGCCATAGAGGATTTCGGCCCGGGGATTCCAGTATTCCACTTCTTCCCGTTCGTTGATGATACAAATAGCCTCACTGGCATGGTTAAGGAGTGTGTCCAGGATAGCCTGACTTTTGAGCCAGCCCCGGATAATGCCAGTGGTGAGGATTTCCCAGGTGATTACCCCCAGGGGATTCTGGTTTTCATCCACTACTACCAGTCCGGGATGCTGCTGGTTGAAAAAAGCCAGAATTTTGGCCAGGGAGAAGTCCGGGCCAATGGTTACAGGCCTGGACAGGGAAAAGACTTTGCTGATAGGCAGAGGCTGTTCTGAACGGGCGGCCAGGATTCGTTCACGGCTGAGTAAGCCCCGGATCTGGCCTTTTTTGCCCAGGATCAGCACTGCTTCTGCTCTGGTAGAGGTCAGCTGAGCCTGTAAATGGGATAAAGGGATGTGGGCTTCCCGGCGCAGAAAAGCTGTGGACATTACTGCTGCAGCTGTAAGAGATGACATACCGATTCCTCCTGGGTGTCAAAAAATTGACGCTTTTATATAACAGTATTCGCCTGTTCAGGCAAAATTCCTGCTGGGAGGGAGAGAAAATGGCCCATCCATTCAGTGGAGTGGATTGGGGTCTGGAGGAGAAGAAAATTACCAAACCGGACCCCCGTTTGTTAACGCGAATAGCAGGGTATCTGTGGCCCTACTGGCGGCAATGGTTGCTGGTGCTGCTCTGTATTCTAGGGGGAGCGGCTATGGGGGCATTACAGCCCTATCTGATTAAACTGATTCTGGACCAGGCAATCCCCCAGGGGAAACTGGGGTTATTAAACCTGCTGGTGGCTGGGATAATTGCAGCAGCTTTGCTGGGGGGATTGCTGGGGGTGGCTCAGTTTTATCTGGCTACTCTGATTGGACAGAAGCTGATGTATACTTTGCGCCAGCAAATGTATGAACATTTGCAGCAACTCAGTCTCAGTTTTTTTGTCCGCCACAAGACAGGGGAGATCATTTCCCGGTTAACCAATGATGTGGGGGGCTTACAGAATGTGGTGGGGGATACCATTACCGGGCTTTTCAATAATGGCCTGGTTTTTCTGGTTACTCTGGGCTCCATGTTCTGGCTGGACTGGCGTTTGACCCTGGTGGCCCTGGTGGTTTTGCCGGCTCTGGTTTTACCCACCCGCCAGGTAGGCCGCATGAATTACCGGGCCCGTAAAATGGCCCAACAGAAACTGGCGGACTTGTCCAGTCTGATGCAGGAAACCCTCAACATTTCCGGGGCCATGCTGATCCGGGCCTTTGGCCGCCAGTGGGAAGAAAACAGCAGGTTTGCCCGGGAGAACCGGGAGCTGCTGGAGTTAGAGCTAAAACAGAAAATGATCGGCCGCTGGTTTTTTATGTTGCTGGGGGTAATCACCGCCGCCGGCCCTGCTTTTATCTACTGGTTTGGGGGCTGGCAGGCTATCAAAGGGGAGCTCAGCATAGGGACAGTAGTTGCATTTACTGCCTATCTCAGCCGGCTCTATATGCCGGTTTCAGCCCTGGCCAACCTGGTGGTGAACATCCAGGGTTCCCTGGCCCTGTTTGAGCGTTTGTTTGCCTTTCTGGATGAAGTGCCTGAGGTGCAGGAAAAAGGGGAATCGGTTACTCTGACGGAAATTAAAGGGAGGCTGGAATTCCGGGATGTCTGGTTTGGCTATGAAAAAGACCGGCCTATCCTGCAAGGGGTGAGTTTTGCCATTGAACCCGGACAGACAGTGGCGATTGTGGGGCCCAGTGGGGCAGGGAAGAGCACTATCAGCTACCTGGTACCACGATTTTTTGACCCCTGGCAGGGGGAAGTGCGATTAGATGGAATTGACATCAGGGATTTAAGCCTGGCTACCCTGAGCCGGCATATCGGGCTGGTGACCCAGGAGACCATTCTCTTTCATGCTACTGTGCGGGAAAACCTCCTCTACGGCAAGCCTGAAGCGATGGAAGCGGAAATGGTGGCAGCGGCCAGGGCAGCTCATATCCATGACCTGATTATGTCTTTGCCGGAAGGGTATGATACGGTAGTAGGGGAGCGGGGCTATCGGCTTTCCGGTGGAGAGAAACAGCGGCTGGCCCTGGCCCGGGTGATTTTAAAAAACCCCCGCATCTTTATTCTCGATGAGGCTACTTCCAACCTGGATTCCCATTCGGAGCAGCTGATTCAGCAGGCTTTAGAACCTTTACTAAAAACTCGGACATCCCTGGTGATTGCCCATCGGCTTTCCACTATTCTCTCGGCAGACCGCATCCTGGTGCTGGCCGGGGGGAAAATTGTGGAGGAAGGAACCCATCAGGAGCTGCTGGCACTAAATGGCCGCTACGCCCGGTTATACCGGGAGCAATTTGGACAAACAGCAGAGCCGGCCGGATAAACCGGTCGGCTCTGTAAATACTTAATGCTGGGCGACATCATCCCGGTTAACCATTTTAATGATCAAATGGGCCAGAACCTTGCGCTCTTCTTCATTACCAGCATCCCATAGTTCTTTGAGCAGGCGCTGTTCGCGGTTTTTGGGGTCCACTTTATCAGCCAGGAAGTTACCCAGTTTATAGGCGGCCTTGCTGATAGTTTCCTCCTCCAGGCCTACCCGTTCACCTAGATCTACCAAAGAATGCAGGGTTTGTTTCCATTGTTCCCAGTCACTGGTCATCTGCGGGGTCATAAATATCACCTCCGCTTGTTAGTATGTGTGAACAGAGGGTGTTAATATACATTACCAGTGCTGTTGTAACCAGGTCAGGGTTTCGGTGAGATTCACCAGTTCTGCCCAGCGGCGGAGCCGGGGGATTTCCTGCCAGGCATCAAGAATAACCGGGCGAGGCAGGAGCGGATTTAAGCGAAAATAGCGATGACCGAGCAGGCTGGAGGCGATACGGGCATCAGCCTCCACATCTCCTTCCGTCAGGACAGTAAGCAGGGGAAATTCAACCTGACAGCCTGAGGTAAGGATAAATGTCCATTGTAAAATCCCCCAGTGTTCGGTGTGTTCTGGCAGCCGATGAGGTCCTAAGCCTGTACCGATAGACAGTAAAACTATTTCTTTTAGTTCCCGACTGGCTCCAGCGGGATCGACTGCCAGGCCCAGAGCGACCAGACTGGGGTTGTTGGCAATTACCCCGCCGTCAATGTGGCCACGATGAGCGGGGAAAAAAGTAGGGGCGGCGCTGGAGGCCAGCGCCACATCAAGAACCCGTAAATTCAGATAAGGTGAATCGGGAAAATTGTGATAAAAGATGGGTTGCCAGCAGGGGGCTCGCATCTGAGCTACCTGAAAGGTGGGGATCACCACTTTTTTCCTTAAATCTTTGAGGCACAAATCAGGAGGAAAAATCTGCTCCAGGACTTTTTTCAGCTGACGCTGCTGATAACGTGGCCGCCAGAGATTAAAATAACGGGGACGGAAAATTTGTTTTGCCGTATCGACTGAGAAAAATTCCAGTAAGCGTTCCGGGGTAAGGCCGGCTGCCAGGGCCAGGGCAATAAAAGAACCACTGGAGGTACCGGCCAGCAGATCTGCTTGGGCGAGAAGGGCGGGATGGAGGGTACTCAGGCGCTGCAAGAGGAGCGAAGCATAAATCCCCCGCACACCGCCACCGTCAAAACAGAGAATGCAGTAACTCATGGTTTGCCTCCAAACCCGAGGATTTACCACATATATATGCCTGTTCCCGGGTAAAGAATAACCCCTCTGTATTAGACAGAGGGGCTGGTAGAAGCTTTATTTTACCTGAAAATATTTGCTGCCAGGGGCGCCACAGATGGGGCATTTGTCAGGTGCATTCCCTTCGGCAATATGACCACAGACTTCACACACAAAATATTCGGCATCGAACTTGCTTTCCAGATTGGCCAGAGCTTTGGAGAACAGTTGTTCATGGACTTTTTCCGCTTCATTGGCCATGTGGAAGGACCTTTCAGCCTGCTTATTGCCTTCCTGCTGGGCTGTGGCAATGAACCCGGGATACATTTTTTCAAACTCGTAGGTTTCACCCTGGATGGCAGCCTGCAGGTTTTCAGCTGTGCTCTTGATTTCTCCCAAAACCCGCAGATGGGCATGAGCGTGAATAGTTTCCGCTTCGGCAGCAGCGCGGAACAGTTTGGCTACACCGGGATAACCTTCTTTTTCAGCCTGCTTGGCAAAGGCCAGATATTTGCGGTTGGCCTGGGATTCGCCGGCAAAAGCGGCTTTCAGATTGTCAGTAGTACTCATCATTATCTTCCCCCTTATTAGTAATCATTATTGTTACGATTATATTATGGCAAAAAGTTTTCTGTCTGTCAAGGATTTTCTGGAAAAAAATTTAGTGATGGTGATGGTGTTTTCCCTGACAACCACAGGAACAGGAGAATTCCATTTCTGGCAGTTCCTCAACAAATTCGATGCTTTCCAGAGTTTGTTTAACCTGGGCTTTGATATTCTCAATGTACTGTCGGCGCAGGATGGCCTGTTCTTCCTTTTCCGCCGGGGTCAGGCCAGCCTGTCTTTGTTTGCGGGCCAGTTCATTAATGCGGTCAATCAGTTCTCTGGTAATCATAAGACACCTCTTCCCTTAGTTTGTTTTTTTTCACTAAAACAATACTATCATATAATTCCATTCTGGCAAAATATTTGTTATGATAAAGGGTAAGGTGTTAAGGGAAAGGATGGGCGGCGGAGGATGGTGGAAAAAAGGCCCCTGCGGATTTCAATAATGAAACATTTTGCCCTGGCCTTTCTGGCGTTTTGTATTATTCAGATTCTCACTTTTCAATATCTGGCTATCACCAAATATGAAGAAGCACTCCAGAACAATGTCCAGGAAGTGGATGAACGGCTGAAGGCAGCGGTGGAAAAATGGCAGGCGGAAAAAATAGCTAAACTGCAGCAGTTAGCCGAAGAGGCTAACAGATTGCTGAATGATCGAGAAAAATTACAGGCCTGGCTTGTTCATGAAACCAGGGAGTTTTCTGAACTGGATGCCATTGGTGTAGCTGATCCAGCCGGTTGGGTTTGGGCCAACAGTACTGGGGATAATAGCCTGAATGTTGCCGATCGGGCCTATTTCAAGGCAGCACTGGCAGGAAAGACAGTGATGTCCGAGCCAGTAGTTAGTCGGGTTACCGGCAGCCCGGTGCTGGTACAGGCCAGACCTCTGTACCTGGGAGGAAAAATTCAGGGGATTTTAATCGTTACTCTGAACCTGGAACACTTGCGGGAAATCCTTGAGATGGTCAATCTGGACGGGGATTTTCAGATTTACCTGACCACTGCCACCGGGACAACTATTGTTGCTTCGGCAGAGCGTAAACTTCTGGATAAGGAACTAAGCGGACAGCAGCTTTATCCGGATTGGAAAGCGATAATGGAGGATCGCCTTTACCGGCAAGTGCACAAATATCAAAATCATGCCGGGGAACCGGTGGTGGGCCACTGGAGCTATTTACGCAAGGCGGACTGGGTACTGATTGTGGAAAGCAATATCAATAAAATGGCAGACCAGCTAAGACTGCTGGCTTTTGAAGTGGCGGGTATCAGTTTGCTTTTGCTTATTGCCGGAATTATGCCCCTGTTCAACTATCTGAGCAAACGACTGACCCAGCCCCTGGAGGAACTGGTGGAAGCCACTCAGCGTATCGCTGCCGGAGATTATTCCAGCCCGGTCAGGGTGTATTCTTACCGGGAGATTGAAAAACTGGCCCTGGCTATCAATGAAATGATGGCCCAGCTCCAGCAAGTACGGGCCGAAGCGGAAGCAACCCTGGATGAATTACAGGAACAGCGGGGAGAGCTGGAACGCCGCAATCGTTTACTGGAAGAGATGGCTATTACCGATCCCCTCACCCAGTGTTACAACCGGCGCTATGTCATGAATCGACTGCCCTCAGAGGTGGCCCATGCTCTGCGTTATGGAGAGCCGCTTTCGGTGATTATGGTGGATGTAGATTACTTCAAAAATATCAATGATACGTATGGTCATTTGGTTGGTGATGAGGTTTTGCGCCAGGTGGCAGACTTGCTGCGGGCCAGTACCCGCAAGGCGGATATCCTGGGGCGTTATGGCGGGGAGGAATTTATTATCATCTGTCCCAGTACTTCAGGGAGTGCCGCCAGTCAGTTGGCTGAACGCATGCGCCAAAAGCTGGCTGAGGTCCAGGTTGATGCTCAGGGCGAAAAGCTGCCCCTTTCAGCCAGCTTTGGGGTTGCGGACCTGGTGGGGGTACCATCTCTGGGGGATTATAAGACCATGGCCAACGAGCTGGTCAATCGGGCTGACATGGCTTTGTATCGGGCTAAAGCCGAGGGCAGGAACAGGGTGGTTATGGTATGAACAGGGAACTGGCTAACAGGATTCTCGATCAGCTGGCCCACATCTGGCCTGACCCCAGGCCTGCCCTTCAATACCGTAATCCCTTTGAGCTGCTGGTAGCTACTATCCTCTCTGCCCAGTCCACTGATGAACAGGTAAATAAACTCACTCCAGCCTTGTTTGCCCGTTTTCCCGATGCTCAGGCCCTGGCCCGGGCTGGAGTGGAGGAAGTGGAAGAGTATATCAAGGGCTGTGGCCTCTATCATAACAAAGCCCGGCATCTGGTGGCCATGGCCAGGCAACTGGTGGAAAAGTATGGCGGGCAGGTTCCAGACCAGAGGAAGGAGCTGGAGAGCCTGCCCGGGGTAGGGCGCAAAACAGCCAATGTGGTGTTGAATAATGCTTTCGGACAGCCGGCCCTGGCGGTAGATACCCATGTTTTCCGGGTGGCCAACCGGCTGGGATTGGCCCGGGCGGATAATGTCAGAGATACGGAAGAACAGTTAATGGCGCTGTTACCCCGGGAACGGTGGGGTCAGGCCCATCACTGGCTTATCTTTCTGGGGCGTACCTGGTGCAAGGCGCGCCGGCCCCGGTGCCAGGAATGTCCGGTAGCATTGGACTGCCAGTTTCCGAATAAATTGCTGTAAATAAAAGAAAAAGCGAGGGGAGAGCATGAACCAGGAGTCTTTGAAACTAACGCCCCGCCAGTTACGGCGTCCTTGCGATGCCAGCAAGTTACCTTTTCGGGATACGACAGAGGTAGAGCCGGTAGGAGAAGTGCTCGGACAGCAGCGGGCCAAGCAAGCCCTGGAATTCGGCTTGAAAATCCGGCGTCCTGGTTACAATATTTTCGTGGCTGGAGAAACAGGGACGGGAAAACTCACTTATACCCGTAAGGTAATTGAAGGCCAGGCAGCCCAGGAACCCCGTCCCCAGGACTGGTGCTATGTCTATAATTTCAAGAAACCCAGTCAGCCCCGGGCTATTTCTCTACCGGCCGGACTGGGCAAGCAGTTTGTCAGGGATATGGAAGACATGGTAAACAGTCTGAAAAAAGAAGTACCCAAAGCCTTTGACAGTGAAAACAGCCAGAAAAAGAAAACCCTGCTCTGGCAGCAATTTGAACAGGAAAGCGAATTGCTTTATCAGCAACTGGAGAAAATGGCCAACCAGAAAGGATTTTCCCTCCATCGCACCAGTGAAGGGTTTGTTTCCGTACCCCTGCTGAACGGGGAACCCCTGACCGAGGAGGAATACAACAAGCTGGATCCAGGAACGCGACGGGATCTGGAAAAGGATTCCTCGTATCTGCAGGAAAAGCTGGTGGAAATGGTCAGCAAATTAAAAAAACTGGAGAAGAAGTATCAGCAAAAGGAAAAGCAGCTGGAGGGCCAGATGGCTTTGCTGGCTATCGGCCATTTGCTGGCTGATTTAAAGGACAAATACCGCCAGTATCATCAGGTAGTGGAATACATCAAGGGAATTCAGGAAGATATTATCAATAATCTGGAGAGCTTTAAGGAACCGGAAAAGGACGAAGTGGGAGAACAGCTGGCTTTTCTCCTGGGGGCCAAAAAAGGAGAAGACCCCTATGAAAAATATAAAGTCAACCTGCTGGTGGATAGCAGCGAAGTTAAAGGGGCACCGGTAGTTTATGAACCCAACCCTACTTTTACCAATTTGATTGGCAGGATTGAATATCAAAATGAACTGGGGGTTTTGTCCACCGACCATACCAAAATCAAAGCCGGGGCCCTGCATCGGGCCAATGGCGGCTATCTGATTTTGCAGGTCAAGGACGTACTGGCCAATCCAGCGGCCTGGGAGGCATTAAAAAGGGTTTTACGCAATGGCGAAATTCGCATCGAAAATCCTACCGACCACCAGGGGGTGGCGGTAATTACCACTTTGCAACCAGAACCGATTCCGGTTCAGGTTAAAGTGGTACTGACCGGTAGCCTGGAATATTATCAGCTGCTGCATGAGTATGATGAGGATTTTCCCAAATTGTTCAAAATCAGGGCGGAATTTGATGATGAACTGGTTAGAAGTGAGGAGAACGAACGAGCTATGGCTGGATTCATCGCTGCCCAGTGTCAGAGAAACGATCTCAAGCCTTTTGCGGCCTCGGGAGTGGCGCGGATTATCGAATACAGCTCCCGTCTGGCCGAACATCAGGATAAACTTTCAGCCCGTTTTAATGAAATCGTCGAAATTATTTTTGAAGCGGAAGCCTGGGCCACCCTGGCCGGAGCGGAAAGGGTGGAGGCTGAACATGTTGAAACCGCGATCAAGGAAAAAGTCTACCGTTCCAACCTCTATGAAGAGAAGCTGGGTGAACTGCTGGCTCAGGGTGTAATTCTGTTAGATACAAGTGGCAGCAAGGTGGGACAAATCAATGGACTGGCAGTGCTGGATACCGGGGACTATTCTTTTGGTAAGCCCTCTCGTATCACTGCCAATACCTATCTGGGGGAAGAGGGGATTATCAATATCGAGCGGGAAGTGCGCCTGTCCGGTCGCATCCATGACAAGGGGGTCATGATTTTGGCTGGCTATCTGGGAGCCCGCTATGCCCACCGGGTCCCCCTTTGTCTCTCGGCCAGTCTCTGTTTTGAACAGAACTATGATGGGGTGGATGGTGACAGCGCCTCTGCTGCTGAACTCTATGCCCTGCTTTCCAGTCTGGCCAATGTTCCCCTCAGACAGGACCTGGCGGTAACGGGTTCTGTAAATCAAAAAGGGGAAATTCAGCCCATTGGTGGCATTAATGAAAAAATTGAAGGCTTTTATTATACCTGCAAAGCCCGTGGACTGACTGGAACCCAGGGGGTGATTATGCCTGTACAGAATGTACCCAATCTGATGCTCAATGAAGAGGTGGTGGAAGCCGTTGCGGCCGGGCGCTTTCATCTTTATGCCATCAGCACCATCGACCAGGGGCTGGAGTTATTAACCGGGCTCCCGGCAGCGGAAATTCATCAACGGGTAGAGGCTCAGCTCCAGAAATACTATAATATTATCAGTGAAATGGGTGATAACTAATGCTGATTCGAAAAGCCAGGATGGCGGATGTGGAAAGCATGCACCAGCTGATTAATGAATGTGCCGCCCAGGGCCTTATGCTGGCCCGCTCCCGCAGCATGCTCTATGAAACCATCCGGGAATTTACCGTAATTGAAATCGAGGGCCAGGTAGTGGGAACCGGGGCCCTGCACGTCATCTGGGAGGACCTGGCTGAAATCCGGGCTCTGGCCCTGGCATCCGACTGGCGAGGAAAGGGGCTGGGCAGAAAACTGGTAGAGGCCCTGATGGAAGAGGCAAGGGAACTGGGCTTACCCCGGGTTTTCGCTTTAACCTATCAGCTGGATTTTTTCCTGGCTTGCGGCTTCCGGGAAGTACCTATGGAGACATTACCCCATAAAGTCTGGAAGGAATGCATTAACTGCCCTAAATTTCCCAATTGTGATGAATATGCAGTCATTATAGAACTGAATGAAGGAGGAAGATAAACATGGTAGTTGAAGGTAAAATACTGGAACAGGAAGGAATTCTGGAAGTTTTGCGGCTGATGGCCATTGCCGCTCGTACGGCCCCCAAAGGCCGGGGGCGGGATACCCTGGTGACTGCGGCGGTTTTTCCCGGAGAAGATCTGCAGCGTTTACAGAGCGAAATGCGGCGCATTGCTGAAGAAACAGGAAGCCCGGCTGCCTTTTTTGCCCGCGATGCCGGTAACCTGGACCGGACGGCAGCGGTGTTTCTGGTGGGTAGCCGCTCAGAACGTTTGGGCTTGACCCCCTGTGGCTATTGTGGTTTTGCTAATTGCCAGGCCAATGCAGCTGCTGATGGCATCTGTGCCTTTAATATCACCGATTTGAGCATAGCCATTGCTTCTGCAGCGCAGGTTGCCGGTTTGCATCATGTTGACCACCGGGTTTGGTTTTCCGTAGGAAAAGCGGCAGTTAATCTAAAACTGCTGGGAGAGGATGTCAAAATCATCTACGGTATACCCCTTTCAGTCAGCAGCAAAAATCCCTTTTTTGACCGTTAAGGGCGCAGTTTTTACTGCTGCCCTTTATTTTTTGTTATTTTAAAAACCTCTGATAGGATTTTATAAATTCATGTCGAAAACTGTTATAAAACAGAGAAGGTGAGAAGGGGTGGTATAGTGGTACAGCGCGGTCTCAGATTCAAGTTGATTTTATCCTTGTTTCTGGTGTTAGCGGTACTGACAGCCAGTTATGGTGTCTATCGCGTTTACTCGGAGCGAACAAGGGTAGAAGCGAATCTGACTGAGAAGGGGATGGGGCTGGCTCTGGCCGGTGCCCGGACCATTGAAAGCATTATCAGTTCGGATTTGCAAACAGGTATTATCCAGCGGGAACAACTTTTTCAGCGCCAGTACCGGCAGTTTGCGGAAGAAAACGGGGTCAAGAAATTCCATACCGTCTATGATGACTATGCCGAACAACACTGGCAAAAGGTTTTTGATGCCTTTTTGACTGATGAAGATATAGTCTATGCCCTGGCTGTGGATGACCGGGGTTATGCTCCGACCCATAACAGCAAATATCAGCAGCGGGCCAAAAGGATTTTCAATGACCCGGTAGGCCTGGCGGCAGCTCAGACCGAAAAAGCCCTGAAACAAGTTTATCACCGGGATACAGGGGAAGTGATCTGGGATTTCAGTTATCCCATTTATGTAGATGGCCAGAAATGGGGAGCTTTTCGGGTCGGGGTCTCGGTGGCCCGGGCAGAGGAGAAAATTGCTGCGGTCCGCAATAATGTAACTCTGCTGATGTTGCTGATGATTGCCCTCATCTTATGTGCGGTCTGGGTGACTACCAATTTGATTCTGAAACGGCCTCTGGATGCTATTCTGGCAGCAGTTGCTGAGCTGGCTCAGGGGCGGGGGGATTTAACCAGGCGCCTTAAAATTGAGCGCCAGGATGAGCTTGGGATTCTTGCGGGTTATATTAATAGCATGCTGGCCCAGTTGCAGGAAATGTTAAGACAGATATATGCTGGCGGGGAACAGGTAAATCAGCAGAGCCAATTACTGGTCAATGTTGTTGAAGATAACTCCCAATCAATTGCAAAAGTGAAAGAACGGACAGAAAAACTAAAACAGGCGATTCAGCAGCAACAACAGCAAACCACCGCCAGTTTACAATTACTGGTTCAACTGGCGCAAACAGTGGAGGAAGTTTCTGCTGGCTCTCAGAATCAGTTACGCCAGGTGGAGGCTGATGGACTGCTTTTGCGCAATGTGGCAGAAGGCATGGAGAAGGCTGCGCGAGCGGCAGAAAAAGTCAATGCGGAAAGTATAAAGGCCAGGGAGGCGGCCCAGGAGGGAGCCAGGGCAGTACAAACCACCATTACTGGAATGGAGGCGATTCAGGAGGCAGTAACGGCTACGGCACGCACCATCCATTCCCTGGGGGAACAATCGGAACAAATCAGTACTATTGTGCAGATGATTGACGATATAGCTGAACAGACCAACTTGCTGGCATTGAATGCGGCTATTGAAGCGGCCCGGGCCGGGGAACAGGGCAAAGGCTTTGCGGTTGTGGCCGATGAGGTACGGAAACTGGCCGAAAGGTCTTCCAGAGCAACCAAGGAAATCAATCAGCTGGTTTCCCGGATTCAGGCTGGTGTAAATGAAGCCATTGCAGCGATGGAAAATGGCTTGTCTCAGGTTAGTAAAGGGGTAGAGCTGGCAGAAGGAGCCGGACAGGTTTTGACCGCCATCGACCAGGCGGTAGAAGAAGTGGCCGAACAGATTAGCAGTATTTCCGCTATCATTGAAGAGGTTACCGCCAGTACCAATGAAGTAGTTGGGGCGATGCAGAACATGACGAACATTGCCCAGCGCAATGAACTGGCCAGCCGGGAAATTGTCCAGATTGGTGACCAAAGCCGACAGGCGATGGAAGAAATCGCCCGTCTGGCAGGAGAGAGCAGCGGTCATAGTATAGAACTGGATCGGGAGATGGAGCAGATGCGGGCAGCTACCCAGCTGGTAGCTGCTTCGGCCGAAGAATTACTGCAGGTGGCAGAAGAGCTGAAACAGCAGATCAGCCAGTTTAAAACAGAATAGAAAAACCCCAGCCCCGTTTCGGGGTTTGGGGTTTTTCTCTATTGCGGAGTGGGAGCCGGAACTTCCGGTGAAGTAGGGGGTTCTGGACTGGTAGTATTATCTGGAGGAGCAGGCTGGCTTACCGTTACCTGATGTTCTGGAATCTGGCATTTCTCTTTGGGCGCCTGTCCTTTAACATAGGTTTTCTTCACTACCAGTTCCGGTGGGCAGCCGCCGCTTTCTCCTGGACCGGGCACATTGGCCAGCACTTCCTTGCCATTATGGCTGGGGTCGGTACAGATGGCAACTGTTTCACTATTTCCAGGGTTATGCAGAGTACATACTTCTGTAGGAGCCATATTGGGCATAGGCACCTTGCTGGCACTGCGTTTGATAAAAACTTTGGTCACGACGTCGGGACAGTAAGGGCTAGGCAGGAGATTGCTGGCCGCTGAGACCTTAACCTCGATATGCAAGTCGCAGATTTCCTCCGGGACAGTTCCTTCAGCGAAATACTCTGTTACCAGATCCTCTTTGGGACAGATTTCCGAAGGCTTTTTGCCGGAAATTTTGCAGACGGTAGCCTGAACCACGCTGTCAGGTTTTTCGAAATTGACCGGTTCCAGGCCTTCATGGGCTTTGATCATGATTTTCTTCCAGATCAAAGCGGGATAACGACCGCCAAATTCCCGGGGCATGGGTTTGGGCTGGTCATAGCCAATCCACACCACGCCTACCAGTTTGGGAGTATAACCAGCAAACCAGATATCCTTGGCATCATTGGTAGTGCCGGTTTTACCGGCAACGGGCCAGCCGGGCAATTGCGCCCTGGTACCAGTACCATATTTAACCACTGATTGTAACATGTCAGTGAGCATGAAAGCAGTCGAAGATTTCAGGGCTTTGCGCTTTAAGGGGGCACTTTCCCAGATAACCTTACCGGTTTTGTCAGTGACTTTAAGAATGGCAGTTGGTTCAACATAGATACCTTTGTTGGCAAAAGCGGCATAGGCGCCAGCCATTTCCAGAGGGGTGACACCCCGGGAAAGACCACCTAAAGCGATGCTGAGGCCGTTATCAGCCACCGGGTCCAGGGATTCGGTAGAAATACCCAGGTTGCGGGCGATTTTCATCGCTTTCTTGATACCTACTTCATCCAGTAACTTAACCGCTACCACGTTAACAGACCGGGTCAGAGCGGAGCGTAAGCTAGTCAGGCCTCCATAGGAGCCATCATAGTTTTTGGGGCTGTATTTTCCATAGGAGACAGGGGCATCATCCACCACTGTGGCCGGGCTCATTCCTGCTTCCAGAGCCGGGCCATAAGCGATGATGGGTTTAAAGGCTGAACCCGGTTGCCGGTGGGACTGGGTGGCCCGGTTAAGGACGCGCCGGCCTTCAGTTTGGCCGCGCCCACCCACCAGGGCCTTGATTTGGCCGGTGCCAGGTTCCAGAATTACCACTGCGCCCTGGGGCTGAATTATTCCCTGCTCATTGGCTTTTCCTTTTGGGAAGTTTTTGGGATCATTCATCACTTTTTCCGCTTCCGTCTGGATTTCCGGGTCAAGGGCGGTGTAGACCTGCAAACCGCCAGCAAAGACCTTTTCCGGTCCAAAAATATCCTCCAGCTGGTCGAGGACATATTCTACATAATACTGGTGCTGGTAGGTAGCATTGCTTCCCTGATTCCTTCCATCCCGATTTAAAGATTCAAAGTTATCAGCATTGGCCTGTTCAGCCTGTTCCGGGGTGATAAAGCCGAAGCGGACCATGTTCTCCAGCACATGGGCCCGGCGTTTTTTGGCCAGTTCCGGATTGCGGAACGGGCTTAAACGGCTGGGAGCCTGGGGAATCCCGGCCAGCATGGCTGCTTCAGAGATAGTCAGATCCTTGACATCCTTGCCAAAATAGGTCTGGGCCGCAGCCTGTATTCCATAGGCATTGTGGCCAAAGAAAATGCGGTTAAGATACATTTCCAGAATTTGATCTTTGGTATAGTATTTTTCTACCTGACGGGCCAGATAAATTTCCTGCAATTTGCGCTTGATGGTTTTTTCCGGAGAAAGAAAAGACTGTTTGACTAACTGCTGGGTTATAGTGGAAAAACCCTGGGAGCCAAAACCATCAGTTATATTGGCAATCACTGCCCGCACCACTGCCTTATAATCAATACCGGAATGTTCGTAAAAGTTGGCATCCTCTACAGCCAGGAAGGCATTGATAACATGGGGGGGGATGTCTTTTATGGATACTACTGTTCGGTTTTCACCACCATGTACTTTCGCGATAATATTACCCTTGCTGTCATAAATGATCGAGGTTTCACTGACAGCCAATTTACTGGGGTCCCAGGCAGGAGCATCGGCAATAGCCATGGCGGCATAGATGCCTGCGCCCAGTCCTACACCCATGACCAGCAGGGCTAACAAGAGCAAAAGTTTTTTGCCCACAGCTTCTCCTCTCCTTTTGTAAAAAATAATCCGACATAGTGGTATTATACCATATCCGTTCCGTTAAGGGTATGGTATTTGCCAACCAGGATTTCCTTTGTTATAATACATAAATATAAATGCTTGCGGGATGGTGAGGGAAGTGTTGGCAGATTTAGAACGCCAGCTGGCGGAAATCCGCCGTGGCGTAGCGGAAATTGTACCGGAAAACGAACTGGTAGAGAAGTTAAAAAAAGCTATTGCTACCGGTAAACCCCTGCGGGTAAAACTGGGCCTGGATCCCACGGCACCGGATATCCATCTGGGACATACGGTAGTGCTCAATAAGCTCCGAACCTTTCAGGACCTGGGGCATGAAGTGATTATAATTATCGGGGACTTTACCGGCCGCATTGGTGACCCTACTGGCAAATCGGAAACCAGGAAACAGCTGACTGAAGAAGAGGTGCAGGCCAATGCCCGTACCTATCAAGAGCAGATTTTTAAAATCCTGGACCGGGCCAGGACCAGGGTTGTATTTAACAGCCAGTGGCTGGCTCCCCTTACCTTTACAGATGTTATTCAATTAGCGGCCAAATATACTGTGGCCCGCATGCTGGAGCGGGAAGATTTCAGCAAGCGCTTCAAAGAAGGGGCACCTATCAGCATCCATGAGTTTTTCTATCCTCTCATGCAGGGTTATGATTCTGTGGCGTTAGAAGCGGATGTGGAATTAGGGGGTACTGACCAGAAGTTTAACCTTCTGATGGGCCGCCATTTACAGAAAGAATTTGGCCAGGAGCCGCAAATCGCTCTTATGATGCCGATTCTGGAAGGTTTGGATGGCGTCAACAAGATGAGCAAATCCCTGGGCAACTATATCGGTATCAATGAGGCCCCTGAGGAAATGTACGGCAAAACCATGTCTATTCCCGATGAATTGATGCTGCGTTATTTTGAGCTGGTAACCCGGGTATCCCTGGAGGAGCTGGCTCAGATCAAAGCAGGCCTGGCAGAGGGAAAATTGCATCCACGGGACGTGAAAATGCGGCTGGCCCGGGAAATTGTCAGCATGTACCATGGGCCGGAGGCAGCCAGGCAGGCGGAAGAACACTTTGTCCGGGTATTCCAGCAGCGCCACTTGCCGGAGGAAATTCCCGTCTATCAGCTGCCGGCCAATGAGCTGGAAGGTGGCACCATTGGTCTTTCCAAACTGTTACAACTGAGTGGCCTGGCTGCGTCCAACAGTGAAGCCCGCCGGTTGATTGCCCAGGGGGGAGTCAAGGTCAATGAAGAAAAAGTAACTGATCCCCTTATGCGCATTAACGTTCAGGATGGCCTGATTTTGCAGGTAGGCAAAAGGAAATTCGCCAGAGTGATTTTAGCCTAGGGCTTTCACCTATTGGTTCACCTCCACATAGATTAGGGTGGAGGTGAATTTTTTTATGGGACGCCGTCCATCACTGCAGGGTTTTGGCCCACGCCGGCGGAGACCGTGGCTGGCGCTGGTTCTATTCCTGGTCGCAATCCTCATTAGCGGCTTTTATCTGCTGGATCTCCTCATTGCTGCTCCCTTGCGGGCTGAAGCAGAGGCCCAGGTCAAGCGCCTGGCCACGGAAATTGTGCATCGCTCTGTTCTGGAAGAGATGGAACGTTTCGGCCAGGGCAACCTGGTTAAGGTATATAAAGATGGGGAAGGGCGGCCAGTGCTGATGGAACCGGATGTGGTAGCTCTCGACAAGCTGCAGAGCCGGGTAGCATTAACAGTAAACCGACGCCTGGAGGAATTGAAAATAAAAAAGGTAACCGTTCCGCTGGGGACGATTACCCGTATCACCTGGCTGGCGGCCTGGGGGCCAGGGATTAAAGTGGAAGTTTGGCCCACAGGTGCAGTTAAAACGGAGATAAAAAATGAAGTAAAAACAGCCGGGATCAACCAGACCCGGCACGTAATCAGCTTGATGGTGGAGACCCAGCTGCAAATCGTGGTGCCGCCCTTTACAGATCGGACTGTACCTGTACACACTGAGGTGCTGCTGACCAATCTGATGGTGGTGGGTCCTGTACCGCAATTTTATGGGGATTTTAGTTCTAGAAATGACCGAACAGGCCCATGATAATTTCCAGGATAAACAACAAGACAATCGCTACCTCCAGGGTCATGGAACGGCGGGTAACAATTTCTTCACTGAGCATGGAATAGGTTTCGCGCAACAAATTGGTTTTCCGTTCGATACTTTCCACCCAGACCCTGGTGCGAAAAATGCTGAGGGCGGCACTATAGACGCGAGCATAAAAAATGTCTTCTGTTACCTTCAAGGAATTCTGGATACGGTCAATGATTTCCGTGATATCCACGACCAGTTCCATTAAACGTTTCATTATCCGCCGGTACTGGCTGAGCCGGCCCAGCCGGCGTTCAGCCCATTCGATGTCCTGATAGGCCTGAGCCAGCTCCCGGCTCAAGAGATCGTCATAGTAGCGTAATTCCAGCAGCTGCGCCAGACCAAGTTCCAGTAGATCGGGAATATCTGTACTGCCACCGGCATCATAAACCAGGGCGGAGTCCCAGGTGATGATGGTCAGATCATCCGGGCCGTAACTGAAACTATGCTGCATGGTATCCCGGCGCACCTGATTGCTGACCTTCTCTGTTTCGGCCAGCAGCAAGGGCACGGGGTCCCAGTCCCGATTCCAGCGCCGAAAGTAGTAGACGGTAAAATCCTCCATCATATTGTGGCTGGCAGCGGGTTTATGCAAAGCCGGAGCCAGGGAGTGTATCACAGTGGCCAGCTGCCGTTCAAAATGCATTTCCACTTCTTCGCTGTTATACAGGAAGTTGGCCATTTCCGTCCAGAGGGAGAGGTCCACTTCCCCTGGCATCAGGATCCGCATAACCAGAGAAACTACTCCCAGATCGAAAATTTTAGCTGACCACTGGACATTTACCTGCCAGGGGCCCAGATAAAGGCTTTCCTCCAGTAATTCCACCGCTACCGGCGGGTTGGCCAGTTGCATGGATTTGGCCCGGATTTTGGCCAGCCGCAGCCGCACGGTAGGTAAGGTGACAGATAGCAGCTGTTCCACCCGGTTCAGATCGATTTCTTCTGCTACATCATAGAGACGATAAAGCCAGATTCCGGTTTGCACTGATTACAGCCCCCATTTTTGCCATTGATTGAGACAGGGTGAACCCAGGTAGACCCAGAGGCGTTTGAGGCGCGGTTGCAGGATAAAAGCCAGCTGGGTGGTAAGCATTTTACCGTGGCGACAAAGGCTGTTTTCGCCCTGACCCTGACCATGGTCTCTGAGTAAAGGCAAGATATTTTCCGGCTCCAGCAAGCCAACCTGCTGGATTTTTTCCTGTAACTGCCGTGCCCGCTCCTGAGCAGGTTGATGAATAGGCAGACCCTGGAAGGAAGGATGAGCTTTTTTGCTGAAGTATTCTTCTGTAACCTGGGGCAACTGGGAAGTAAACCGGGTAGTAATCCAGTTCATCCCCGTTTCGGCCTGACGCCGGGCCTGGTCAGTTCGGCTCAACTCCAATAATATTATTTTGCCAGAGCTGTCGGCCAGACATACGGTGGCTCCAATGTCCCGATGGTATTTTTCCAGCAAAGCAGCCCCTTCCTCGGCAGTAGCGGTGCTGGCCAGTACTTTTTGGACCAGCAGGTTAAGGGGAACAGCCTTCAAGGAAAGGCTGTCAGCGGCATAAGCCGGGAAGAGGGCTACAGCCAGGCCGTGCTGATTTACCCCTCCCAGGCAACCGGCCAGGTGGGCCAGGGTTACATCCAGGGAACTGTTACCCTGCCGGGGCCAGCTTTTACGCACCAGCAACTGGTCTTCGACAGGCAGGGCGAAGTCCCAGATTGAGCAAATAAGTACTTCTTCCTGAATAGTAGCCTGGGGACCGGCTACAAAGCCCAAACCGGCCGTGAGGGTATAGGTGTCGGCTTTTGGTACCAGTTCCATTTCCAGCACTTGCATAAATAAAAGGGCTTCCTCGGGAAGAGCAGCTCCCTGGGCGAGACCGTGAATTCGTTCACATTCCTCCGGCAATGCTCTTTGCAGGTAGTTTTTCAAAAAAGTATCGGCTTTTTTTTGACAATGCAAAAGGTGCAGGGGTTTGGGCATTAAAGGTGGCCGGTTGTGGGCCAGGAGGGTGGAATCCTGGACTTTTTGCCACATTTCCGCAATTTGCTGTTTGGCCATCCTGCCCTGTAACACTCCCATGGGATAGTCAGAACCAATGGTTTCGATGATTTGTTTCACTTTTTTTCCCTCCCGGGCTTTTGCCTCGAATCTGACCCTTTCTTTCTAAATTCCATAATTTTCAGCAAAATCCTGCTTGTACTGTGATTTTTTCCTGTACTTTCTCCTTTTCAATAACAAGGGGCTTATGCTAAAATAAGACAGGATAAAAGACATAAAGGAGAGGTATCTGATGGCAGGTCACAGTAAATGGGCCAATATCAAACACCGTAAGGCCAAGCAGGATGCCGTACGGGCCAAGATTTTCACCAAAATTTCCCGGGAAATCATGGTAGCGGTCAAGGCCGGGGGACCGGATCCGGAAGCCAATCCCAGGCTGAAAGCCGTCATCCAGAAAGCCCGTGAAAATAATATTCCCAATGACAATATCCAGCGGGTGATTGAAAGGGCTTCCGGGGCGGGTAACAATACCAACTACGAGGAACTGGTCTATGAAGGCTATGGTCCAGGCGGAGTAGCTGTGCTGATGAATATCATGACCGATAATCGTAACCGGACTGCTTCTGAAATCAGACATATCTTTTCCCGCAATGGCGGCAGTCTGGGGGAAACAGGCTGTGTGGCCTGGCTCTTTGACCCCAGAGGTCTGCTCGTTATCGACAAAGAAGAATTAAAGGCTGATGAGGATGAGGTCATGTTGACCGCTATTGAAGCCGGGGCAGAGGATGTAAAAAGTGATGAGGAAAGCATGGAAATTATCACTCAGCCCGATGATTTTGACCAGGTGAAAGAGGCACTGGAAGCAGCCGGCTATCCTATTGCTATGGCTCAGGTCACCATGCTGCCCAAGACTACCGTGGCCCTGACCGGTGATGAAGCGGCGAAAATGCTCAAGCTAATGGAAGCCCTGGAAGATCATGATGATGTGCAGGATGTTTACGCCAACTTTGATATCGATCTGGCAGAAATGGCCTGAACTGGTTTAAAGCTGCCTCCTTTGGGGAATAATCGTACCCAAAGGAGGTATTTTTATGCGTAAATATGTAGTGACTCTCTGGCTGGTGGGGATGCTCTCTCTGGGACTGGGTACAGGAGCTGTCCTGTATTATGGCTATCGGGCCCTGGTGCCGGCTACCAAGCCCACACCGGCGCCTATTCTTGAACCTAAAAAGGTGACAGACCAGACCCAGATCCGCCAGGAGAAAATCTTCTTATGCGGGGAGAAGGAACAAACGGTGACGGGGCCCTGGCCGGCCATCAAAGGCTTGACTGAGGACAGGATAAAAAAACAGTTTTCCGCCCAGGAAGGCTGGGAGGTAGAATTCCCGGCCAGTACCCTGCTGATCTTGCGCAAAAGGGTGGATGATTTTTGTCCCGTCCACCGGGAATACCGCCATCTGGGTGTCGAGCAGGGTTTTCTGGCTATCTACCATGGGCCCCTGGGTGGAGGGGGTCTTTTGCTGCAGCGGGAAGCCATTCCTGTGGAGCAATTGCCCGCAGAATTGCGCAGCCGCTTGTATAAAGTCAAACAATGGCAGCAATTAACTGAGGCTGAAAAAGAGGATTTACGGCGAGTGCTGGAATTCAAAAATGATGGTGCACTCAACTCTTTTCTGGATAATCTGGATGAATACCGGGAAGAGTAATGGGAAAAATGAGGGGGAGACCCCTCGTTTTTTTATTGACAAAAACAAAGGGTCTTACTAAAATGAAAATGAAAATCAATATCAAATTATGGAGTGATGGATATGGCTGCTGTAAAAAGTTTGTTATTGCTGGAACCCCTTTTTCAACGGGAAAAAGTAAGAAGGGTGCTGGATTATGGCGCAGGCACCCTGCGCAATACCAGGTATCTGTTGAACCGGGGCTATACTGTCTACATTACCGATTTGCCTGCACAGCTGGAGAAAGTGGCAGGGCAGGCTCGTACCAGTGGGGTGAAAGGAATACTGGCAGTAGATGAGCTGGAAGACACATCTCTATGTCTGGACCTGGTGACGTGCAATTTTGTCTTCAATATCATTGAGGATGAAAGGGAAAAACAGCGGCTGCTTTCTAATGTCTGGCGCAATCTGCGGCCTGGAGGACTGTTTTTGCTGGATGTAGCTTACAGGAGACCCGGGTCAGGGCGTAATACTTTGACTGAGGAAGAAATAGAGGCAAGGGTCATCCCAGCCGGTTTTAGCAGGGTTGCGGTAATTTGCCGGGGGCAGACTTTGACCGTATTGTTCCGGCGTGTACCGCTAGCAGCCACAAAAATGGTCAGCTAGTTTTCACAAAAATGTCACACATTTGCCCTAATCCTGCCATCTTGAACGGATATACTAAACTTGAAATCAAGGACAAGGAGGTGAATGGAGGATGAGACGCAAAATTTTCATCGGACTGGCTGTGGTCCTGATGCTGGCAATGGCTGTCCCCGCTTTTGCGGCCTTGACCACTACGGCCCAGAAGACATTGACCGATGCCCAGAAGAAGGAAATCCTGAGTCTTGAAAAACAAATAATTGAGCTGCGTAAAAAGATTGTCGACAAGTATGTGGAAGCGGGTCAATTGACAGAAGATCAGGGCAAACTGATTAAGGAACGGATGGACCAGATGCAGAAATTTAGAGAAGAGAACGGGATTTTGCCAGGGCCCGGCGGTTTTGGCGGCGGCCCTTGTAAACGGGGCGGCTTTGGCAGAGGTGGTTTTGGACCCGGTTTTGGACCAGGTGGGGGCTGGAATGGTATCAACCCTGGTACAGGTAACAATTCCAATAATACTAACAACACAACCAATACCAGTAGCCAGGGGGTATAGCTACAAAGAGGACTCCGGATTTAGGCCGGGGTCCTTTTTGCTTTGGCGTATATTTTGGCCTGCCCTTTTTCAAACTAGGAATGTATGAAAACTGGAGGTAAGCAGCAGCTTCAGAAAACTAGACTATAATTGATTGTATTTAACTGTTTTGCTACATTAAAGGTATGGAACTATTATCCATTGGAGAAGCAGCAAAGTCCGGCAGGGTTTCGGGGAGCTGATCAGGAATGCCAGAGA